>JAKFEZ010000088.1:0-3105 GCA_036675435.1 Ramlibacter sp.
CGTCGAGCAGGTTCATGCGCTGGCATTGCGGCCAGTCGCGCTCGAAGGCGGCGTTGACCGGCGCCATCGAATGCGCCAGGGCGTGGATCAGCGCGACGCGGGGTGCAGATGTTTTCATGAGCAACTCCTGGCCGGGTCGCCATCCCGGTGCATCGGGCCCTCGTTCGGACACCGCAGCGAGGCGCTCACGCAGGCGCGAGCCTCGGGGCGGGCAAGCGCCGGCCCTGCAGCCACCACACCAGAGCGGCCAGCGCCAGCGCCGGCAGGTAGAACCAGTGCGGGCTGGGCCGGTCGGTCGGCCGCTGCACGGCCTCGACGTCCCAGCCCTGCGGGATGCCGGCCTTGCGAGCGCGTGAACCGAACTTCACGGCGCCGACCTGCAACTGATCGCCCAGCGGCAGCAACTGCAGCCCGGCGGCGGTGAGGCGTTCGCGGGCGGAAGCGCCGGCGTCGAGGTTGACCGCCACGGTCTTGGTGATGTCTTCGCCCTCGATGGTCGTGCCCTTGATGACCAGCGCCAGGCGAGAGCCGGGCGGCAGGGTGTCGATCACCTCGTACACCTGCTTGGCCGGCAGCAGGCTGTACGAAGGCGCGATCCGGTCCATGAAGTAGTCGGGCCGGAAAAGCAGCACCACCGCAACGATCAGCAAGGCGGTTTCCCACCAGTGGCTCTTCACGCGAAACCAGTTCATCGTGACCGCCGTGAACAGCAGCATGGCCACGGTGCAGGCCAGCACCACGCGCATCAACTCGAAGCCGCCGTGCACGTCGATCAGAAGCAGTTGCGGATTGAAGATCCAGATGAAGGGCAGGATGACGGTGCGCAGGGCATAGACCGCGCCCTGCAGCCCGGTCTGGATGGCGTCTTCGCCCGAGATGGCGGAGGCCGCGAAGGTGGCCAGTCCCACGGGGGGCGTGATGTCGCCCATGATTCCGTAATAGAAAACGAACAGGTGCACCGCGATCAGCGGAATGACGAGCCCCGAGCGCGCGCCGAGCTCCACCACCACCGGCGCCATGAGCGTCGCCACCAGCACGTAGTTGGCGGTGGTCGGCACGCCCAGGCCGAGCACCAGGCAGACGAAGGCGACGAACAGCAGCATGACGATCACGTCGCCCTGCGACACGAACTCGACGAACTCCGTCATGCGCAGACCCAGCCCGGTGAGCGTGATGCCGCCGACGATGATGCCGGCGGTGGCCGTGGCCACGCCGATGCCGATCATGTTGCGCGAGCCGTCCTCCAGGCCGCCGATCACGTCGCGCCAGCCCGATTGCCAGCGACCGGCCGTGCGATGTCCGCGCAGCAGCTCGATGAGCGGGCGCTGCGTGAGCATGAGGGCGATCAGCACCGTGATGGCCCAGAAGGCGGCCAGCGAGGGCGACATCACCTCGACCATCAGGCACCAGATCAGCGTGCCGATCGGCATGAGGTAGTGCAGCCCGGCGCGCACCGTGGGCCAGGTGTCGAGGGCGCGCGGGTTGTCGATGTCGATGTCGTCGGGCAGGTCGGGGCTGCGTGCGGCCTGCTGCACGGACACGAGGTACAGCGCCAATACTGCTGCACCGGTGGCCCAGGGCGCGGCGGGGCCGAGCCAGGCGTCCAGGCCGGTGAAGAGGTAATACAGCAGCGCGATCACGATCGCGCTGCCCGACAGGCCGAGCCCGAAGCGCAGCATCGTGTCGCGCCAGGAGCGCGGCGCCCGCTCGATGATCGGCTGCATGCCGAGCTTGAGTGCCTCGAGGTGCACGATGTAGAGCAGACCGATGTAGGCCAGCACGGCCGGCAGCAGCGCGTGCTTGACGACCTCGCTGTACGGAATGCCGACGTACTCGACCATCAGGAAGGCGGCGGCACCCATGACCGGCGGCATGATCTGGCCGTTGACCGAGGCCATGGTCTCGATCGCGCCGGCCTTCACGCCGCCGTAGCCGGCCTTCTTCATCAGGGGAATGGTGAAGATGCCGCCCGACACCACGTTGGACACCGACGAGCCCGAAATCATGCCGTTGAGCGCCGAGGAGATGACGGCCACCTTGGCCGGCCCGCCGCGCAGGTGGCCGAGCATCGCGAAGCTCACCTGCATCATGTAGTTGCCGCCGCCGGCGCGGTCGAGCAGCGTGCCGAACAGCACGTACACGAAGATGGTGCCGGCCGAAACACCCAGCGCGATGCCGTAGACGCCCTCGGTGGTGAGCCACATGTGCGAGAGCAGCCGGCTGAGCGAGGCGCCGCGGTGCGAGAGCAGGTCGGGCATGAGCGGGCCGGCCATGCTGTAGAAGATGAACAGCGCTGCGAGTGCGGACATCGGCCACCCCACCGCGCGGCGCGTGGCCTCGAGCAGCAGCGCGAGCCCGACGGTGGCGACCACGATGTCCATCGTGGTGGGCAGACCGGGCCGCGTGGCGAGTTCGCCGTAGAACAGCAGGAAGTAGCCGCCGGCAAAGGCGCCGGCCAGTGCCAGCACCACGTCGGTGACCGGCACCCGGTCTCGCGGCGAGCCCTTGAAGGCGGGCCAGGCCAGGAAGGCCAGCCCGAGGGCGAAGGCCAGGTGCAGCGAGCGCGCCTCGGTGTCGTTGAGGATGCCGACGCCGAAGGTGAACGGCAAGGGCGAGGCGTACCACAACTGGAACAGCGCCCAGGACAGCGCCAGCACGAAGATCGCCTGGCGGGCCGGGCCCTGACACTTGCGTGCGCCGGTGTCGGTGGAAGCAACGAGCTCCTGCAGCGCCTCGGGCGCCTTCTCGATGTCGGTGGCCATGGCGCTCCAATTGTTGTTTCCCTCTCCCTCCGGGAGAGGGTTAGGGTGAGGGCCGGCCGGACTTCCGCAGCTTGGCGATGTCAGAGAGGCCGCGCTGGCCCTCACCCCAGCCCTCTCCCAGAGGGAGAGGGAGCCATACAGGGCCGGCTCTTTTCAACCGGCTCCGGCCCTTTGCCATTGCGCTCTTTCGCGGGCGCCCATCCTCTTGCGAGGGCCTCTTACTTCATCCAGCCCTTTTCCTTGTAGTACTTCACCGCCCCTTCGTGCAGCGGCGCAGACAGGCCGTCCTTGATCATGTTCTCGGGCTTCAGGTTGGTCAGCGCCGGGTGCAGCTTCTTGAACT
>JAKFEZ010000180.1:0-3081 GCA_036675435.1 Ramlibacter sp.
GCTTTCGACGAAGGCATCAAGGCGGCCGTCCCGCCGGGCAAGAAAGCCGTGCTGTTGTGCCGCAGCGGGGTGCGCTCCATCGCCGCCGCCAGGCGTGCCAGTGAACTGGGAATCGAGGCCTACAACATCCTGGAAGGCTTCGAGGGCGACCCTGATGATGCCGGGCAGCGCGGCAAACGCGGCGGCTGGCGCCTGCGCGGCCTGCCGTGGCGACAGGGCTGACCTCGTTCGCCCTACGTTTCCTTTTTTTTCGCATATTTTTTTTCCACAACAACAAGAGCACACATGGCTGTCAACCTGGCCGCGCCCCTGGCGGGCGATCTTCATCCTGTTCCCGGCGTACGGATCGGCGTTGCCGAAGCCGGGGTGCGCAAGCCCGGGCGCAAGGACCTCACGGTCGTCCTGATCGACGCAGGGGCGTCGGTTGCCGGCGTATTCACCCAGAATCGTTTTTGCGCCGCGCCGGTGCAGGTCTGCCGCGACCACCTGGAGCGCGGCGATATCCGGGCCATGGTGATCAATACCGGCAACGCCAACGCCGGCACCGGCGAAGACGGCCTGGTGCGCGCCCGCGCGACCTGCATCGCGCTGGCGCGCAAGTTGGATCTGGCGCCCGAGCAGGTGCTGCCTTTCTCCACCGGCGTGATCATGGAGCCGCTGCCCCTCGACCGGATCGAGGCCGGCTTGCCGGCCGCGCTGGCGGACGCCCGGCCCGACAACTGGCTGCGCGCCGCCGAAGGGATCATGACCACGGACACCGTTCCCAAGGCTTTCAGCCGGCAGCTGGCGATCGACGGCGTTCCGGTGGTCGTCACCGGGATCAGCAAGGGCGCCGGCATGATCCGGCCGAACATGGCCACCATGCTGGGCTTCATGGCCACTGATGCGAACGTAGACCAGGCATTGATGCGGCAGCTGGCCCGGGACCTGGCCGAGGGCTCGTTCAATCGGGTCACTGTCGACGGGGATACTTCCACCAACGATTCGTTCGTGGTGATCGCCAGCAACCAGGCTGCCCATCCGCCCATCACCTCGCTGGACAGCCCGGCCGGCCAGGCGCTGCGCGCGGCCATGCTCGACGTGGCGCGGCAGCTGGCGCAGGCGATCGTGCGCGATGGCGAGGGCGCGACCAAATTCATCACCGTGCGCGTCGAGGGCGGCCGCAGCGCGGCGGAATGCCGGCAAGTGGCCTATGCAATTGCCCATTCGCCGCTGGTGAAGACGGCGTTCTACGCCAGCGATCCCAACCTCGGCCGCATTCTGGCGGCGGTCGGGTATGCCGGCATCGATGACCTCGACCCGACCCGGATCGACCTTCACCTCGACGAGGTTCACGTCGCAGTCAATGGCGGACGCAATCCCGCCTATCGCGAAGAAGACGGCCAGCGGGTGATGAAAAAAAGCGAGATCACCGTGCGCGTCGGGCTGGGCCGCGGCGAGCAGGCCGATACGGTGTGGACCTGCGACTTCAGCCATGACTACGTGAGCATCAACGCCGACTACCGCTCATGACCCCGCGGGCCGCCCCTGCTCTGGCGCGGGGAGAAGTCACCTTGAAAGAAGCAACATCTTGAACGACAAATTCGAGCAGCTGATCGAGCGCGCAACGCAACTGCTCGCGCGCATCGAGGCCATCCTGCCCCAGCCCCTGACGGCGCCCGACTGGAATGCGGCGGTGGCCTGGCGCTATCGCAAGCGATCCTCCGGACACGGCGTGCTGGAGCCGGTTCGCCACGTCGGCGCGATCCGGTTGGGCGAGCTCAAGGAAATCGAGCCGCAAAAAGAGAAGATCCAGCGCAACACCCTGCAGTTCGTCCATGGGCAGCCCGCCAACAACGTGCTGTTGACCGGCGCCCGCGGAACCGGCAAATCTTCGCTGATCAAGGCCTGCCTCAACGAGTACGCGCCGCAGGGATTGCGCCTGATCGAGGTGGACAAGGCCGACCTGGTGGACCTGCCCGACATCGTCGACGTGGTGTCGCAGCGGTCCGAGAAGTTCGTGGTGTTCTGCGACGACCTGAGTTTCGAAGAAGGCGAGCCTGGCTACAAGGCACTGAAGTCCATCCTGGACGGGTCGGTGTCCGCCTCCACGCCCAATGTGCTGATCTACGCGACCAGCAACCGGCGCCACTTGCTGCCCGAGTACATGAAGGAAAACCTCAGCTATCGCCACACCGACGACGGCGAGGTGCATCCTGGCGAAGTGATCGAGGAAAAGATTTCCCTGTCCGAGCGCTTCGGCCTGTGGGTGAGCTTCTACCCTTTCAGCCAGGACGAGTACCTGGCAATCACCGCGCAGTGGCTCTCGTCCTTCGGCGTGGCGGGCCCGGCCATTGAAGCCGCCCGCCCCGAGGCACTGGTCTGGGCCCTCGAGCGAGGCTCGCGCAGCGGCCGGGTGGCCTACCAGTTCGCCCGCGATTACGCCGGCCGGCACGCGCAATGACGGGCGGCCCGGTACTGGTCGCCGACGGCGAGCGGCCGCGCGAAGGCGGGCCGGACCGAAAGGAAGTCGAGGTGGCGGTGGGCGTCTTGGTTCGCGCCGACGGCAGCTTCCTGCTGACGTCGCGCCCGCCCGGCAAGGTCTACGCGGGCTATTGGGAATTTCCGGGCGGCAAGGTGGAGGCGGGCGAAACCGTGGAGCAGGCGCTGAGGCGTGAGCTGATCGAGGAAATCGGCGTGACGATCGGGGCCGTGCAGCCCTGGCGCGTCGAGCGGGTCGACTATCCGCACGCGCTGGTGCGGCTGAACTTCTGCAAGGTCTTCCAATGGCAAGGCGAGTTGCACATGCACGAAGGCCAGCAGTGCGCCTGGGAAACGCTGCCCGTCCGGGTTCAACCGGTGTTGCCGGGGACCGTGCCGGTGCTGCAGTGGTTCGCCGAGGAGCGCGGGTTCGAAGGCGTCACCCACGCGGCAATAGGCTGAGAGGTTAGCCCCCACGCTCACTTCGTGGGAGCGGCCCGGCGGTGGTCTGGCTACTGCACCTTGGGATCGCCGAACGGCTCTTCGTCCGGCGGCGCGTCGGCCGGGACGCGAAAGTCTTCGCTGGCCCAGGCGCCCAGGTCGAGGTTCTTGCACCGCTGC
>JAKFEZ010000259.1:0-16465 GCA_036675435.1 Ramlibacter sp.
CTTCGTGATCTGACTCGTCGTACCTGCTCGAACGAAGCGGCCTCAGGGCGCGCAGTGAGTTGTACGACGGGCCTCGAAATCGAGCAAACACAGGGAAGGTGGCGCGAAGCGCCACCCGCCTTGCCGATGCGACGCGGCACGCCCGGCCCCGTCTTTGCCGCGAGGTCCGCGCTGTCCTCGCAGTCGATCGCCCAGACTCCTAACCAATCAGCTTCGGCAACCCCGTGGCGATCGACGGAATCCAGAACACCGCGGCAAGCAGCAAGAGGCTCATGATGACGTAGGGCACGACGGCGCGGAAGATGTGGGCCATCGTCACTGCGGGCGGCGCCACGCCGCGCATCGTCATCAGCAGCAGGCCGTGCGGCGGCAGCAGCAGGCCCAGTTGCATGCAGATCAGGAACATCACGCCGAACCAGATCGGATCGATGCCCAGCGACTGCACGATGGGCATGAAGATGGGCAGGGTGATCATCATCATGCTGACCTGGTCGACGAAGATGCCCAGGAAGATCAGCAGCAGCATCATGCCGGCCACGATCATCGGCGTGGACAGGCCCTGCCCTGTGATGAGCTGCACCAGCCCGTTGCTGGCGCCCGAGAACGACAGGATCTGCGCGAACGTGGTGGCCCCCAGAATGATGAACAGGATCATCCCCGAGATACCGGCCGTGCCCTTGAGGGCCTTGAGCAGCGCTTCCCGGGTCAGGGCGCGGTAGGCGGCCGCCAGCACCATGGTGGCGAAGGCACCCAGCGCCGCGCATTCGGTGGGCGTTGCCCAACCTGCCGCCAGAGCCCCGACGACGATGCCGAAGATCGACAGCGTCGGCAGCACGTAGCCGAAGAAAGGCTTCCAGCGCTCCCAGCCGGTGTAGTGAATGTCGTTGTCGTCCGGCGGCGCCAGGTGCGGGCTGATGCGAACCCGCATCACGATCCACAGCACGAAGGCCACCGACAGGATGGTGCCGGGCAGCACGCCGCCGATCAGCAGCTTGGAGATCGAGATGCCCGACAGCGAGCCGAGCAGCACCGTCAGCGCCGAGGGCGGGATCAGCATGTCCACGGCGCCGATGGCCATGATCGGGCCGGTGGCCATCGTGGGGTGGTAGCCCCGCGCCAGCATCACCGGCAACATCAGCGAACCCAGCATGGCCGTGGTGGCGATGGTGGAGCCGGAGATGGCGGAGAACACGGTGCCCGCGACCACCGCCACGACGGCCAGGCGGCCGGGCAGGCGCCGGATCAGCCGCTCCACGCCCTCGATCACCTTCAGCGCCAGGCCGGTATGAAACAGCACCTCGCCCATCAGCACGAACAGGGGGATCGGCGTCAGCGCGAACGCCGTGATCGAGCTGACGCTGCTGCGCGCCAGCTGCGACAGCCCGGCCTCGCCTCCCATGTAGAGCCACGCGCCGACGATGTTGACGGCGATGAAGGTCAGCGCCACGGGGATGCCGATGAACAGCAGCACGGTGGAGCCGCCCAGCATCAGCCAGGCGGCCAGCGCCCAGCCGCTCATGGCGCCACCACGTTGATGGAGCGCTTCATGCCGCACCCACCGCGTCGTTGCGCGGCCCGCGCTCGGCGCGCTGCAGGCGGATCATGCGAAAGATCATCTCGACTCCGAGCATCACGAACACCACCGGCAAGGGCGCCAGCGCCCACCATTCCGGCGTGACCAGCGTCTTGATGTTCACCGCTCCGGAGACATAGCTGGACCAGGCGGCCTGCGTGCCGAACCAGGCGATGACGACGCAACAGCCCAGGCCCACCACGTCGCCCACCCACTCGAAGCACCAGGCCAGCCGCCGGGGCAGCACCTGCAGCAGGATGTCGACGCGGATATGCTGGCCCTGCCGCAGCAGCCAGGGCGCCACGCTCATCGTGATCAGGAAGAGCATGAGCTCCGAGATCTCGTTGCTCCAGGCCAGGCCGCGCGGCAGGCCGGGAACAGCGATGTTGCGCAGCGCCACATCGGCCACGATGATGAGCATCATGGCCAGCAGGATGGCGCAGCCGACCAGGGCCAGCCCGGCCAGCAGCCGGCCATAGGCGCCGGAGAGGCGCTCGATCACTGCGAGAACAGCTTCTTGAAGCGGGCTGCTATCTCGGGGCTTTGCTTGGCAGCGCTGGCCCAGCCGACCTCATAGGCCTTGTCGCGGAAGGCCTTGGAGGTGGCGGCGTCGAACTTGATGGTCTGGATGCCGGCCTTTTCCTGGCGAGCGATTTCATCGGCGGTGTACTTGGCCCAGAAGGTGTTCTCGGCTTCCAGCGCCAGCAACTGCTTTTGCAGGTAGGCGCGTTGCGGCTCGGTCAACTTCTTGTACGCCGGCAGGTTCATGATTAGCGACACCTCGGCGTCGTAGAAGCCCGGATCGATGCGGAACTTGGTCTTCTCGTGCCAGTTCAGGTCGAAGATGCCGCCGATGGGCCAGCCGTAGCCGTCCACCACGCCGCGCTCGAGCGCCGTGTACACCTCGCCGGGCGGCGTGGTGATCACGTTGGCGTTCAGGGCCTGGAAAAAGTCGCGATAAACCGGCGTGATGCGGATCTTCTGGCCGGTGAGATCAGGCTTGTCCACCTTCTTGTTGGTGTAGATGTGGAACGGCTGGTTCTCCACCATCCGGGCCAAATACTGCATGTTGCCCTTCTCGTTCCAGACCTTGTTGATGGCATCGAAGGCGCCGTTCTTGCGCTGTTCGGCCACGAAGACCTGGGTGAGCTTGAGGAAGTCGGCCTCGGGCATGACGTTGGTGTAGAACGCGCCGGTGGCCAGCGCCATGTCGACCACGCCGGTTTTCACCGCGTTACCCGCCTCGAAGGGCGGAATGGCCTTGGGCCCGCCGATGAAATTCAGCTGCAGCACGCCCTTGCCTTCGGCGTTGAACTTCTGGATCCACGGCTGCAGGCGCTGCACGTAGATGCCGTTCTCGGTGAAGGCGCTGACCAGCCGCAAGGTGGTTTCCTGCGCTCCGGCGGTGGCGGCGAAGCCGGCCGCGATCAGCAGCGCCGCGGCGGTTCTCAGTACACGTAGATTCATGATGCCTGTCTCCTTTTATCTTTGGTTGAAGTTAATCGCTTGCTCGGGGATCGTCAATTCAGACAGACGCCAACAGCTTTTCCAGCGCCTGCCCGCTGTCGTCGGCCAGTGCGGCCTGGCTCAGGTCGCGCAACTGGCGCTCGCCGTTCGGCGCCGCCTGCAGCCGCGGCAGCACATCCATCAGGCGCTGGAAGTTGTTCCAGCCGCGTGCGTGGGTATCGCCATAGCCCTTGACCAGCCGTTGCGAGCGCGCCACCTCCAGCGCCAGGGCGGGATGGCTGGGGGCGAGCCGCTCGATGGCGCGCAGCCACTCGCCCATTCGCTGGCGTTCGACTTGAAAGCGCAAGGTGCTGCGCCGGATGCCGCGCAGGGACGCGACCAGGTACAGCAGCAGGTAGCCGCGCAGCGAGCTGGTCTTGATGACGCGGCCCTTGTGCGTGAACGGCGCCACGCAAGCACGCGCCCAGCGGGTCGCCAGCAGCCAGCGCCCCAGCCCCGCCGGCAGCGTGTCGGCAATTTCCTCGAGGCGCGGATGCATGAATTCGTTGATGTCCAGCTGCTGCTCGGGCGCCAGCTTCACCTCACCGGCGACGCGCTCGAACCGGCTGCGCCGCGTCTTGAGGTCGGCGACCCGGATGGTGTCCTCGTAGCTCATCCACAGCGCCAGGCAGCGAGCCGTTTCATCGAGCAGCTCGGCGCCGCAGCCGCGCAAGGGCGTCAGAAAATCGAGGTACTCACCGGCGTAGGCAACGTCCTGGTAGTCGGCCAGCCGGACGATGCCGATTCTCAATATCGGGCGGACAGCGGGCGGAAACTCCGCGTCGATGCGCTGGGCCAGCGTGGCCAGGCGGGGTCCGACCGCGGGCAGCGGCGCAGGTGCCGCGCCCTCGCCTGCCCCGCCCAGCGCGACCTCGAAACCCGCACTGAACGCCTTCAGGCTGGCGCCCACGCCGACGCCGCCGCGGCGGATCGTCTCCTCGAACTGCTGGCGCGTGAACGGCAGCGCGCCGCAAGCCGCCAGCGCGCCATAGAGTACCGGGCTGATCAGGCTGCCGGCCCGCTCTGCCAAGGCGCCGAAATCGGCGGTGGTGAACTGGCGCGCCGCGGCCTGGGCCCCGTCCAGGATCTTCTGCGCGTCGACGCGGCCGTCGCCCATGGCGGTGCGCTCGGTCATGGAATACACGCGATGACTGGAGGCGATGAAGGCGGTGCGCGCGGGCGTGACCAGGCCGCGTTGCAGCGCCCGGCCTGCTTCCATTAGTTCGGACGCGATCACGATGTCGACCTCGCCGGGCACCGGGCTGAGTCCCAGCACCGGCTGCGCGCCATCGGGCACCTGGTCCAGCGGGAACATCTCCAGGTAGTAGATGGTGGCACCGGTGCGCTGGGCCACGCCGGGCACGGAGGTGGCCTGGGCCGCGAAGCCGTTCTGCTCTGCCAGGTCGACCAGCCAGTCGGCCAGCACGCCCCCGCCCTCCCCGCCCATGGCGAGGATGGCAATCGTTATGGCTCGTGTCATGCGGCAATCCCCTCCAGCCGCCGCTCGATGCGCCCCTGCAGCCAGCCGATCACCGCCGTGCGCACGCGCTGCCTCAAGCGATCCCAGCGATTCGGGTTGTTGATGATTTCGGCGCGGTAGAACGACGGGCACAACACCGCGGCGTGGGCCACCTCGCCGCACAGGCCGCAGCCCACGCAGCTGTCGATCACGCTGGCGATGGGGTCGCGGCGCAGCGGGTCCGGGTTGGGCTTGATGGTGAGCGAGGGGCAGCCCGACAGCCGGATGCACGAATGGTCGCCGGTGCAGGTGTCGGGGTCGATGCCGAAGCGCTCGCGCACCACCCGCCGGCCGCCTTCGATGGCCTGGCGCACCAGCGGCTTGACGCGGCGCTGGCGGTTGAGCATGCACTCGCTGGATGCAACGACCACCTTGGGGCCTTTTTCCTTGCTGGTCAGCGCCTCGCGCAGGGTGTCGCGCATCTGCGAGAGGCTGTAGGTGTTGCTGACGCTGCGCACCCATTTGACGCCGACGCCGCGCACGGCGCGCTCGATCGGGTTGTTGGTGCTGCGCAGCGGGTTGGCGGCCTTGGAAGACAGCAGGTCCTGGCCGCCGGTGGCCGCGGAGTAGCCGTTGTCGATCACCACCAGCACGTTGTCCGACTGGTTGAACACGGCGTTGCCGACGCCGCTGGTCAGGCCGTTGTGCCAGAAGCCGCCGTCGCCCATGATCGAGAGCGTGCGCTTGCCGGTCTCCTGCGTGTTGAAGGCCGACGCGCCGGCCCAGCCCAGGCCGTAGCCCATGGTGGTGGCGCCGATGTTGAACGGCGGCAGGATGGAAAACAGGTGGCAGCCGATGTCGCAGCTCACATGGTGCGGCCCCAGTTCGCGCTCGAGCAGCTTGATGGCGGTGAAGATCGGCCTTTCGGGGCAGCCGGTGCAAAACGACGGCGGGCGCGGCTGCACCTCGTCGGCGGCGGCCTTGATGGCGAAGGCCTTGGGGTTGCCCTCCAGCAACGCCGGCGTGGGCGCGGGCTGCGCCGCCTGCGGCAGCGGCACGCCGGTCAGCAGCTGTGGCGCGTAGCGCTCGACGAAGCGGGCCACCGCCTTGACGACCACGCCGCCGGTGTATTCGCCGGCCATCGGCAGCAGGTCCTTGCCGTGCACCCAGGTCTGGACGTCGGCCTTGCGCAGGATGGCGTGCACGGCCTGTTCGATGAAATCGGGCTGGCCTTCTTCCACCAGCAGGATGGCGCGTTTGCCCGCGCAAAACCGCGTGAACTCGGCGTCCACCAGCGGGTAGGTGACGTTCAGCACGTAGAGCGGCACGCGCGACCGCCCGAACGCATCGGCCAGGCCCAGCAGTTCGAGCGCCCGCAGCACCGCGTTGTACATCCCGCCCTGCAGCACGATGCCGAAATCCTGCGCGTCCTCCGCGAAGAACTCGTTGAGCCCCTGCTCCTGGATGTAGCGGACCGCGGCCGGCCAGCGGCGGGCGACTTTTTCCTGCTCGTGCAGGTAGGTGGCGGGCGGCAGCGCGATCCGGTTGACGTCGCGCTTCGGATTCTCCATGGCGTCCGCCAGCGTGAACGCCGGCCGGCGGTTCGCCTTGGCCGTGAAGCGACCATGCACATGGCAGGCCCGGATGCGCAGCTCCAGCATGACCGGCGTGTTGCTGGCCTCGGAAAGCTCGAAGGCCTGCTCCACCGCGCGCACGATGCTGGGCAGGTTGGGCCGCGGGTCCAGCAGCCAGACCTGCGACTTCATGGCGAAGGCATGGGAGCGCTCCTGCATGATGCTGGAGCCTTCGCCGTAGTCCTCGCCGACGATCAGCAGGGCGCCGCCGGTGACACCACCGGAAGAGAGGTTGGCCAGCGCGTCCGACGCCACATTGGTGCCGACGGTGGACTTGAAAGTGACCGCGCCGCGCAGCGGGTAGTTCACCGACGCGGCCAGTGTGGCGGCGGCGGTGGCCTCCGAGGCGCTGTGCTCGAAATGAACGCCCAGCTCCTGGAGGATGTCGTTGGCGTCGGTCAGCACGTCCATCAGGTGGGAGATGGGCGCGCCCTGGTAGCCGGCCACGTACGACACGCCCGACTGCAGCAGCGCCTTGGTCACGGCCAGGATGCCTTCGCCGCGGAACTCGTCGCCGTCGCCCAGCCGCAGCTTGGTGACCTCGGTTGCAAAAGAACGTTCAGCCATGTGGGGTTTTGCCTTGGAACCCGAGGAATCTACGCAACCCCGGCGCATCTGGCTAATGGATTTATGGAATGCGGTCCATCTGTTTCGTCAATAATCAGGGACAACCCTGAGGGCTTGCCGATCCATGAATTTTCGCCAGCTCGACCTGAACCTGCTGCGGGTGCTCGCCGCCATCCACCGCACGCGCTCCGTCACTGCGGCGGGCAAGGCGCTGTCGCTGTCGCAGTCGGCCACCAGCAACGCACTGGCCCGGCTGCGTCATTTCTTCAACGACGAGCTGTTCGTGCGTTCGCCCGGCGGCCTGCAGCCCACCCGCTTGTGCGATGCCATGGCGCCGGCCGTGCTGGCCCAGCTGCGTTCGCTGGAAGCGCTGGTGACGGGACAGGAGGACTTCGATCCGGCGACCAGCGACATGCACTGGAAGCTGTCGCTGTCGGACTTGGGGGAGATGCTGTTCCTGCCGCCGCTGGCCGCGGCGCTGCGGGCCGAGGCGCCGCACGCGCGCCTGTCGAATGTTTCGGTGGCCGCGGCCGATGTCGCCACGGCGCTGGAAACGCGCGAGATCGATTGCGCCGTGGGCATCCTGCAGCCGCGTCACCGCGGCGTGCACGCCGAGATCCTGTTTCGCGAGCAGTACGTGGCCATGACCTCGCCCGCCTGGCGGCCGGCATCGGGCCGCGCCGGCCGCTCGCTGTCCACGGCGCAACTGGCGCAGGCCTCGCTGGTCGTCGCATCGCCCACGGCCACCTTTCACAGCAGCGTCGAGCAGATGCTGGCGCGGATGAAGCTGGCAGACCGGATCGTGCTGCGGGCGCGCCACTTCGGCGCCCTGCCCGATCTTGCCCTGAGCACCGACCTGCTGGCGATCGTGCCCGAGATGTACGCGAAGAACCTGCGCCAGCGCTTCGACTTCAAGTTATGGGAATTGCCGGACGCGCCGTTCTACGAGGTGCGGCTGGTCTGGCATGCCAGCACCGCGCGCGATGCGGCCCATCAGTGGATGCGGGCCCTGCTGCGCCGGCTGTTTGCCAGGCCCGTGGCTGGCAAAACAGTGCTCGACCGCGACTAAGGCGCTAGTCCTACACCCTGGGCGCCGCTGCCAACCCTAGCATGGCGGTTTCCAGGGAGAAACGTCATGGACACCACATCGGTCTGGCGCGGCGTCGCCCCCGAAACGTCCTTTGCCCCGCTCCAGGGCGACCTCAGCTGCGAGGTTCTGATCGTGGGCGGCGGCATCACGGGAGTCACGCTTGCGCTGCTGCTCGCGCAGCAGGGCAAGCAGGTGGTGATGCTCGAAGCCCATTCGATTGGCAGCGGCAGCACGGGCAACTCGACCGGCAACCTGTACGAAACGCTGAGCCAGGGCGTCGCCCCGCTCGCCAGGCGCTGGGGCAGCGATGTCGCTCGCCAAATAGTGGCGCATCGGCGAGCCGCGGTCGAATTCATCGAATCGCACGCGGCGCAGGCCGACTGCGGCTTCCGGCGCTGCCCGCACTACCTCTATGCGATTTCCGAATCTCGGCGCGAGGAGATTGCCAGCGAGTTCGAGGCCTTGTCGGCGGCGGGCGCCAGCGTGATGCTGGACAGCTCGGTGCCCAAGCCACTGCCCGAGCCGGTCGGCGACGTGCTGGTGCTGCACGGCCAGGCGCAGTTCCAGCCCCAGGCCTACGTGAACCACATCGCCAGGCTGGCCGCCCAGGCCGGCGCTCGGCTGCACGAGCATTCGCGCGTCACCGATCTGGACCACAAGGCCCGCCTGGGCGCGACCGCCTCAGGCACAGTCCAGGCCCAGGAAATCGTGCTGGCCACGCACTCGCCGATCGGCTTTCATCTGGTCCACGCCGAGATGCCGGTGCATCGCGAGTACGGCATCGCCCGGCCGCTCGGACCGCAGGACCCTGGCCCCGGGGTGTTCTGGTATCGCGGCGAGGAAGGGCTTTCGGTGCGCACGCTGCAGGCGGGCGATCGGCAATTCCTCGTCTGCGTCGGGCAGGACAACAAGGTGGGAAACCACAACGCCAAGGCGAACCTGATGGCGCTGGAAGCGACCGTGCAGAAGCACTACGGGCCGGGCGACGTGGCGTATCGCTGGTCGGCGCAGAACTACCGTGGCGCCGATGGGCTGCCGTACGTTGGGCGTGACGCATCGGGCTGCTTTATCGCCACCGGATTCTCGACCGATGGCCTGGTCTGGGGCACGCTGGCCGCGCAGATCCTGTCGCAGCAACTGCTGGGGCGCCGACACGAAGCAGCCGATCTGCTCAAGGCCGGCCGCTTCTCGCCGATCAAGGGCGGCAAGGCGATGCTGGACGAGAACCTGACCACTGCCAAGGCCCTGATCAGGGATTACCTGACGCATCGCCAGGAGGAGAAGCTGGCGACCCTGGCGCCGGGCGACAGCGCCATCGTCGAGGCCGAAGGCGAATCGTTCGCTGCCTGGCGGGCTGCCGATGGCGAGTTGTTCGCGGTGTCACCGGTGTGCACGCACCTGGGATGCAAGGTGCACTGGAACAGCGTGGAGACCAGCTGGGACTGCCCCTGCCACGGCAGCCGGTTCAAGCCCGATGGGACGGTGATCGAGGGGCCGGCGATCGCGCCCCTGAAGCGGCGGCACCTGAACGTCGGCTGAGATGTTCGCCCCCACGCTCACTTCGTTCGCTGCCCCCCAAGGGGGCCCAGCCCACCTTGGGAGCGGCCCGGCGGTGGGCTGCCGCTATCAGCGGCGGCGAGGCTTGATGCCCAGCGATTCGCGGTTCTTGTCGATGCGCTTTTGCTTGCGGCCGTCCTCGCGCTCGACAGCCTTGCGCTTGGTATAGCCCGACCAGTCGGCGAACGCCCACCAGGCAACGGCCAGCCCGAACGGCGACAGCACCCACCACCAGTCCCAAAGGGCCACGGGGCCGATCTCGAGGTATTTCAAGGCCAGCAAGATGATTCCGATTCCCAGCAGATACATCGAATTTCTCCAAGAAAGCCGCCCATGACGGCAGCACCGCCTTTACCTGCCCGAGACAAGGAGGTCAACCGCTGTCACTACAATGGCGTTGAACAAATGTATCCCAACTCCAGAGGAAGAATGATGAAACATGCCCTGATTGCCCTGCTCGCCGCCGCCGCCTGCGGCACGGCTCTGGCCGACCAGGCCTTGGCCACGGCCAAGAACTGCATGGCCTGCCATGCCGTCGACAAGAAACTGGTCGGCCCCTCCTACAAGGATGTCGCCGCCAAGTATGCCGGCCAGAAGGACGCCGTCGACAAGCTTGCCGCGAAGATCATGAAAGGCGGCTCCGGCGTCTGGGGCCCCGTGCCCATGCCCGCCAACGCGCAGGTCAGCGATGCCGAGGCCAAGAAACTGGCGGCCTGGGTGATGAGCCAGAAGTAAATTTCTGGTGCCCCAAGCAAAAGCCCGCTCGCGCGGGCTTTCGCTTTATTCAGGCTGCGGTTTCGCTCCGCTGCCGGCCCAAGAACAATGTGGGCCGCTCAGGTCTCAGAGCTTCTCGGCCAGCTGCTCCAGGATTGCCGGATTCTCCAGCGTCGAGGTGTCCTGGGTGATCGCCTCGCCCTTGGCGATGGAACGCAACAGCCGCCGCATGATCTTGCCGCTGCGGGTCTTGGGCAGGTTGTCGCCGAAGCGGATGTCGCGAGGCTTGGCGATGGGGCCGATTTCCTTGGCGACCCAGTTGCGCAACTCCGTCGCGATCTGCTTGGCTTCTTCACCGGTAGGCCGCGAGCGCTTGAGCACGACGAAGGCGCAGATCGCCTCGCCGGTCATGTCGTCGGGACGGCCCACCACCGCGGCTTCGGCCACGAGGTCGATCTTGGACACCAGTGCCGATTCGATCTCCATCGTGCCGAGGCGGTGGCCTGACACATTGAGCACGTCGTCGACGCGGCCGCCGATGCGGAAATAGGCGCGGTCGGCGCTGCGCGCGGCGGCATCGCCCGCCAGGTAGAGCTTGCCGCCGAGCTCCGGCGGGAAGTAGCTGGCCTTGTAGCGCTCCGGGTCGTTCCAGATCGTGCGGATCATGCTGGGCCAGGGCCGCTTGATGACCAGCAACCCGCCTTCGCCATTGGGCAAATCCTTGCCGAGGTCATCGACGATCGCGGCCATGATGCCAGGCAGCGGCAGCGTGCACGAACCCGGCACCAGCGGCGTGGCGCCCGGCAGCGGGTTGATCATGTGGCCGCCGGTTTCGGTCTGCCACCAGGTGTCCACGACGGGGCAGCGCTCGCCACCCACATGCTTGTAGTACCACATCCAGGCTTCCGGATTGATCGGCTCGCCCACGCTGCCGAGGATGCGCAGGCTGGACAGGTCGTAGCGGGCCGGATGGACCTTCTCGTCGCCTTCGGCCGCCTTGATCAGCGAGCGGATGGCGGTGGGCGCGGTGTAGAACACCGAGACCTTGTGCTTCTCGATCATCTGCCAGAAGCGCCCGGCATTCGGATAGGTGGGGACGCCCTCGAAGATGACCTGGGTGGCGCCGGCCGCGAGCGGGCCGTAGGCGACGTAGGTGTGGCCGGTGACCCAGCCGATGTCGGCCGTGCACCAGAACACGTCGGACGGCTTGAGGTCGAACGTCCAGTCCATCGTGAGCTTGGCCCACAGCAGGTAGCCGCCGGTGGAATGCTGCACGCCCTTGGGCTTGCCGGTGGAGCCGGAGGTGTAGAGGATGAAGAGGGGATGCTCGGCGCCCACGCTCTGGGGCTTGCACTCCGTGGCCTGCCCTTGCAGCGCCTCGTCGAAGGTCTTGTCGCGCCCGGCCACCATGTTGCAGGGCGTGGGGGTGCGCATGTAGACCAGCACGCTCTTGAGCGTGTCGCAGCCGCCCATGGCCACGCCCTCGTCGACGATCGCCTTGAGCGGCATCTCCTTGCCGCCGCGCATCTGGAAGTTGGCCGTGATCACCGCCACGGCGCCGGCATCGATGATGCGCTCGTTCAAGGCCTTGGCCGAGAAGCCGCCGAACACCACGCTGTGCGTGGCGCCGATGCGCGCGCACGCCTGCATGGCGACCACGCCCTCGATGGTCATCGGCATGTAGATGATGACGCGGTCGCCCTTGCCGATGCCCTGCGCCTTGAGCGCGTTGGCGAACTGGCTCACGCGGCCCAGCAGCTCCTTGTAGGTGATGCGGGTGACGGCGCCGTCGTCGGCCTCGAAAATGATGGCGGTCTTGTTCTCGGTGGCAGTGCCAATGTGTTTGTCCAGGCAATTGGCCGACGCATTGAGTTCGCCGTCCTCGAACCACCGGTAGAACGGCGCCTGCGCCTCGTTCAGGGTCTGGGTGAAAGGCTTGGTCCAGACCACGTTGTCGCGTGCCAGGCGGGCCCAGAACCCTTCGAAATCCTTGCTGGCCTCATCGCATAAGGCCTGGTAGGCCTCCATCCCGGAGATGCGGGCCGACTTCACGGTCGCTTCAGACGGGGGGAAGACACGATTTTCGACCAGGACCGATTCGATGTTGCTCATGGGGCTTCGTCTCCGCAGGAAGTGTTGGATTTCGCGGTAATGTCAGGGTTAGCACTTACAGTGCACTGACTCGTCTCGAGTTTACAAATTTAACCCAACCCGGTCGGCCACGCGGGAAATCTACAATCCGCCCATCCGTAAAAACCCGCTTCGACCGAAAGCATCAATGCAAGAACCCTCCCTCGTGCCTCGCGGCCCGTCCCCGCTTCGCCCTCTTCCGGGCCTCATTTTCGCGAGCCGCTGGCTGCAGCTGCCACTGTACCTGGGCCTGATCGCCGCGCAGGCGGTCTACGTGTACCACTTCTGGGTGGAGCTGGTGCACCTGCTGGAGGCGGTGTTCGGCAGCCAGGATGCACTCCAGAAGCTCATCACCAGTATCGGCTACAAGACCGATGTGCCCATCACGTCGCTGAACGAAACGGTGATCATGCTGGTGGTGCTGGCGCTGATCGACGTGGTGATGATCTCCAACCTGCTGATCATGGTGATCGTCGGCGGCTACGAGACCTTCGTCAGCCGCATGGGCTTGCAGGGCCATCCCGACCAGCCCGAATGGCTGAGCCACGTCAACGCTTCGGTGCTGAAGGTGAAGCTGGCCACGGCCATCATCGGGATCTCGTCGATCCACCTGCTCAAGACCTTCATCAACGCCGACAACTACTCCGACCGGGTGCTGATCGCGCAGACGGCGATTCACATCACCTTCCTGCTGTCGGCCATCGCGATCGCCTACACCGACAAGATCATGTCGGGGATTGCCAGCGCCAGCGCAAGGCACTGAGAGGCGGCTGGCGCTTACCCGCCGACCATCTTCTCCGGCCGCACCCACTGGTCGAACTGCTCGGCGGTGACATGGCCCGAGGCGATCGCCGCCTCGCGCAGGCTGGTGCCCTCCTGGTGCGCCTTCTTGGCGATTTGCGCGGCCTTGTCGTAGCCGATGTGGGGATTGAGCGCCGTCACCAGCATCAGCGAGCGGCTTACCAGTTCGGCGATCCGCTCGCGGTTGGCCGTGATGCCGAGGGCGCAATGGTCGTTGAAGCTGGCCATGCCGTCGGCCAGCAGCCGCACGCTTTGCAGGAAGTTGTGGGCGATCATCGGGCGAAACACGTTCAGCTCGAAATTGCCCGAGGCGCCGCCGAAGTTGATGGCAACGTCGTTGCCGAACACCTGGCAGCACAGCATGGTGAGCGCCTCGCTTTGCGTGGGATTGACCTTGCCCGGCATGATCGACGAGCCGGGCTCGTTCTCGGGGATGCTCAACTCACCGATGCCGCTGCGCGGCCCGCTGGCCAGCCAGCGCACATCGTTGGCGATCTTCATCAGGCCGGCGGCCAGGGTCTTGAGGGCGCCGTGCGCATGCACCAGCGCGTCGGCCGCCGCCATCGCCTCGAACTTGCTGGGCGCCGTGACGAACGGCAGGCCCGTCAGGCGGGCCAGTTCGGCCGCCACTTTCTCGGCGTAGCCGGCCGGTGCGTTCAGGCCGGTACCCACGGCCGTGCCGCCCAGCGCCAGCTCGCACAGGTGCGGCAAGGCGCCGTGCAGGTGCCGGTCGGCCTGCTCCAGTTGCGCCGCATAGCCCGAGAACTCCTGCCCGAGGGTGAGCGGCGTCGCATCCTGCAGGTGCGTGCGGCCAATCTTCACGATGTCCGCGAACTCGGCCGATTTGCCTGCCAGGGTGGTCTTGAGCTTCATCAGCGAAGGCATCAGCCGGTTGCGCACCGCCTCCACCGAAGCCACGTTCATCGCCGTGGGAAAGACATCGTTGGACGATTGGCTCTTGTTGACATCGTCGTTGGGATGGACCAAGCGGCCCTCGCCACGCGGGCCGCCCAGCAACTCGCTGGCCCGGTTGGCCAGCACCTCGTTGACGTTCATGTTGGTCTGGGTGCCCGAGCCGGTCTGCCAGACCACCAGTGGAAACTCATCCTCGTGCCGGCCGGACAGCACTTCATCGGCCGCGGCGATGATGGCCGAGGCCTTGTCCTGCGACAGCAAGCCCAGCAGGTGGTTGACGACTGCGCAAGACCGCTTGACCTGCACCAGCGCGCGGATCAGCTCGCGCGGCTGGCGCTCGCCCGAGATGTCGAAATTCTGCAGCGAGCGCTGGGTCTGGGCGCCCCACAGGCGCTCGGCCGGCACCTCGATGGGACCGAAGCTATCGTGTTCAGTGCGGGTCTTCATGGCGCGTATAGGATCAGCTGTCAAAATGGACCGTGCCAGTACCGTAACAGACTTGTGGTCTTATCGCAGCACACCCAGGAGAGCCTCTCATGAAGATCGTTGAAATCCGCGAGAAGACCGTCCCCATCAGCTCGCCCATTCGCAACGCGTACATCGATTTCAGCAAGATGACGCTGAGCCTGGTGGCCGTCATCACCGACGTGATCCAGGGCGGCAAACCGGTCGTCGGGTACGGTTTCAATTCGAATGGCCGCTATGGCCAGGGCAAGCTCATGCGGGAGCGGTTCATCCCCCGCGTGATGGAGGCGGCCCCGGAATCCCTCGTCGACGAGAGCGGCAACAACCTCGATCCGCACAAGATCTGGAACACGATGTTCACCAACGAAAAGCCCGGCGGCCACGGCGAGCGCTCGGTGGCCATCGGCACGATCGACATGGCAGTGTGGGACGCAGTCGCGAAAATCGAAGGCAAGCCGCTGTTCCAGTTGCTGGCCGACCGCTACGGCGACGGCCAGCCGAATCGCAGGGTCTTCGTCTACGCGGCCGGCGGCTACTACTACCCCGGCCAGGACCACGGCAAGCTGAAGGACGAGATGCGCAGCTACATCGATCGCGGCTACACCGTCGTCAAGAAGAAGATCGGCGGTGCGTCGCTCGATGAAGATCTGCGCCGCATCGACTCGATCCTGAGCGTTTTGCAGGACGGCCAGAAATTGTGCGTGGACGCCAATGGGCGCTTCGACCTCGACACGGCCATCGCCTATGCCAAGGCGCTTTCGCAGTACGACCTGTTCTGGTACGAGGAGCCGGGCGACCCGCTCGACTTCGAGCTGCAGACCACTCTGCGCAGCTATTACAAGAATCCGATGGCAACGGGCGAGAACCTGTTCTCGATGCAGGACGCGCGCAACCTGATCCGCTACGGCGGCATGCGCCCGGACCGCGACTGGCTGCAGTTCGACTGCGCGCTGAGCTACGGCCTGGTCGAGTACCTGCGCACCTTGGACATGCTCAAGGAACACGGCTGGTCGGCCAGTCGCTGCATCCCGCACGGCGGCCACCAGATGTCGCTCAATATCGCCGCGGGCCTGGGCTTGGGCGGCAACGAGTCCTATCCCGACCTGTTCCAGCCTTATGGCGGCTTCCCTGACGGCGTCAAGGTCCAGAACGGCCATGTGACGCTGCCGGACCTGCCAGGCATCGGTTTCGAAGGCAAGGCGGATCTCTATCGCGAGATGCAGGCGGTGTCGGGCTGATCTGCGAGGCGCGCCGGTTCCCGGCCTTCAATTGGTTTTAATTGGAATCTGACCCCAATTAGTGGGGTTACTGCTCCAGGCGGCAGAAGCAATAGACGAACTGCTGGTCGCTTCCCGATGGCGTTCGGTGAGCGTCGAAGCTGCTTTCCACCAGCGTGAAACGCGCCCCGAACTGCCCATGCAGTTCATCCGGTGCGTAGCGCGCGACGGGCAATCCGCTGCATTGGGTCGGCCCTTGGGGGCCGAAGGTACCGACGATGGCATAACCGCCCGGCTTCAGTGCATGCACCACCTGCCGCACATAGGCGGCACGCTGTTCGTCGGTGGTCAGGAAGTGAAACACAGCGCGGTCGTGCCAGACATCGAACGTCGCAGGCTCGAACTGATATTCCAGCACGTCGGCCACGTGCCAATGGACATGGGCAGCCCGTCGACCGAGCCGCTCCTTGCAGACCGCGACCGCGTTGGCGGAGATGTCCAGCACTGACAGGTTGCGGTAGCCTGCATCCAACAGGTCATCCACAAGCGTTGCTTCACCTCCGCCCACGTCGATGACATGAGCCGTGTTGGGCAGGCCGGTTCGCTCGATATACGCAAGGGATTCGCGCAAATGGGGCGCATACCAGCTGACCGCCTCCGGCGCCTTCTTCGCGTAGACCTCTTCCCAATGAGATTTCGGCTCCATGGTGCCTCCAAGCTGGCTGGAAAGTGTAGCCGGGCTGTTCTTGGAGAGTCAGCCTTCCATTCCTCGCTCCCTCCACTCACCGCAGATCGCTAACGACAAAGAGACTTTCGACCCGGCTGATGAACGCCGGG
>JAKFEZ010000301.1:0-16360 GCA_036675435.1 Ramlibacter sp.
CCCGAAGGGAACGTGGTTAAAACAACGCCACTCGTCGTTGCACTCCTAGCCCAGGCGGCCAGCCTGGGCGTCGTCGCGCGCCTAGATTGGCGCTGTTTTAACCACGTTCGCACTTGCAAAAATAGTGTGAACAGGCCCTAAACTGCAAGCTTCAAAGATCGACTATTCATCCATGAACATCCTGGACTCCATGGTGACGCAGGCCGCTGCGATCACCGCCATCCGCCGCGACATCCACGCCCACCCCGAACTGTGCTTCGAGGAAAAACGCACCGCGGACGTAGTCGCTGCCAAGCTCACCGAGTGGGGCATCCCGATCCACCGCGGCCTGGGCACCACCGGCGTGGTCGGCATCGTGAAGAACGGCACGGGCTCGCGCGCCATCGGCCTGCGGGCCGACATGGATGCGCTGCCGATGCAGGAGTTCAACACCTTCGCCCATGCCAGCAAGCATGCCGGGAAGATGCACGCCTGCGGGCACGATGGCCACGTTGCGATGCTGCTGGCCGCGGCCCAGCACTTCGCAAAGAACCGCAATTTCGACGGCACCGTGTACCTGATCTTCCAGCCGGCCGAAGAAGGCGGCGGCGGCGCCCGCGAGATGATCAAGGACGGCCTGTTCGAGCAGTTCCCGATGGACGCGGTGTTCGGCATGCACAACTGGCCCGGCAACCAGGTCGGCCAGTTTGCCGTCAGCTCCGGCCCGGTGATGGCTTCCAGCAACGAGTTCAAGATCACGATCCGCGGCAAGGGCAGCCATGCCGCCCTGCCCCACAACGGCATCGACCCGGTGCCGATCGCCTGCCAGATGGTCCAGGCCTTCCAGACCATCATCAGCCGCAACAAGAAGCCGATCGACGCCGGCGTGATCTCGGTCACGATGATCCACGCGGGCGAGGCCACCAACGTGGTGCCCGACAGCTGCGAGCTGCAAGGCACGGTGCGCACCTTCACGCTGGAAGTGCTGGACCTGATCGAGACGCGCATGAAGCAGGTCGCCGAGCATGTCTGCGCCGCGCACGACGCCGTCTGCGAATTCGAGTTCGTGCGCAACTACCCGCCCACCATCAACTCAGCGGCCGAAGCCGAGTTCGCGCGCGGCGTGATGACCTCGATCGTCGGGGCCGACAACGTGCAGGTGCAGGAGCCCACCATGGGCGCCGAAGATTTCGCCTACATGCTGCAGGCCAAACCGGGCGCCTATTGCTTCATCGCCAACGGCGAGGGCGGCCACCGCGAGATGGGGCACGGCGCCGGCCCGTGCATGCTGCACAACCCCAGCTACGACTTCAACGACGAGCTGATTCCGCTGGGCGCCACCTACTGGGTGCGGCTGGCCGAGGCGTGGCTGGCGAAAGACCGCGCATGAGCGCGGCCGCGAGCACGAACCTGGACGACTGCTTCTCGGGCTCCTACGCGCAGGCCCGCGAGCGGTTCCTGCGGGCCGCGGCCGATGCCGGCCTCGAGGTGGACTCCAGTCCGCATCCGGCGACCGGCCGCGACGGCGAGGCGCTGGCGATGGACGTGGCGCGCGAGGGCCGCGCCGATGCCGACAAGCTGCTGATCGTCTCCAGCGCCTGCCATGGCGTGGAAGGTTTCTGCGGCAGCGGCGTGCAGGTGGCGGCATTGCGCGACAACGCCTGGCGTGAACACGCGCGCCAGCACGGCGTGGCGGTGGTCTACATCCACGCGCTCAACCCTTACGGTTTCTCGCACATCCGGCGCACCACGCACGAGAACATCGACCTGAACCGCAACTTCCACGATTTCTCGCAGCCGCTGCCCGTCAACAAGGCCTACCGCGAACTGCAGCCTTTGCTGCTGCCCGAGCAATGGCCGCCGGACGAAGCGAATCGCGCCGCCATCGCAGGATACCTGGCGGAACGCGGCATGGCTGCCTACCAGGCCGCCATCACCGCCGGTCAGCACGAATTTGCCGACGGCATGTTCTTCGGCGGCACCCAGCCCGCGTGGAGCAACCTGGCGTTGCGCGAAGTGCTGCGCGCCCACGGACAACGCGCCGGCCAGATCGCCTGGATCGACATCCACACCGGCCTGGGCCCCAGCGGCCTGGGCGAGCGTATCTACGCAGGCCGCAACGACGAAGCGGCGATCGCCCGCACCCGCGCCTGGTGGGGCGGCCACGGCGCAACGCCCGTCACCTCGATCTACGACGGCTCGTCGACCTCGGCGTTCCTCACGGGCCTGATGTGCAATGCGATCCACGACGAGTGCCCGCAGGCGGAGTACGCCGGAATCGCCATGGAATACGGCACCGTTCCCCTGCAGGACGTGTTGAGCGCGCTGCGCGGCGAACACTGGCTGCACCTGCACCCGGAAGCGCCCGCCACGCTGGCAGCGCAGATCAAGCAGCAGATGAAGGACGCCTTCTACACCGACACCGAGGCCTGGAAAGACCAGGTGCTGCAGCAGGCGAAAGAGGCCATGCGGCAGGCGGTGGACGGACTGGCTTCCTAGGCCTCGAACCGGCGTTGCGCGAGTTCCAGCAGGCCGTCGAAGATCAGGCTTTCGACCAGCTCGAACGGCACCGTGAGGTGCGGCGCCATTTTCCAGCCGGCGCCGCCGGTCATGTAGCACGCCGGCTCGGCCCCGCAGTGCCGGCGCACGTGCTGCACCATCCGCTCGATCGCGCCGGCAATGGCAAAGGTGCCGCCGCTGGTCAGGGCGTCGCTGGTGTTGGTGGGGAATTCACGCACGTCCCCGGTGGGCACATGCAGGCCTGCCGTGCCTGACTCCAGGGCGCGCAGCATGATGCCGTGGCCCGGCAGGATCAAGCCCCCCAGAAACCGGCCCTGAACGTCCACCGCCTCCACCGTCACGGCAGTGCCCACCATCACGACCACCAGCGGCCGCGGCGCACCCTGGGCCAGCATGCGGTGCCGGGCGCCCACCATCGCAACCCAGCGGTCGGCGCCGAGCCGGGTCGGATGGTCGTAGCCATTGACTAGGCCGGCCTCGGCGGCGCTGGCCACCACCCATTGCGCCGGCACGTCCCAGAGCTCTTCCATCTGCTCCTGCACACGGCGCTTGACCGCATCGGCAGCCACCGCACAACCGAGCATGCGATCCGGCGCGGGCAAGGCCGCCCAGCCGGTGTCGGCCAGCTTGTCGATGTTCTCCAGGAATTCGGCGCCCTGTGCCCGCAGGCCGGCCCCGGGCCGGGGCGAGTCATACAACGCCCACTTCAGGCGCGTGTTGCCGACGTCGATCGCCAGAAAGGACATGGTGGGTGCGCGCCCGGTCAAGCTGCCGCCAGCTGCGCGCCGAAGGCATCCAGGCTCTCGGCCATGGCCTTCTCCTGGCCCAGCAGCTGGGCGCAGTCGGCCACCGCCTGCAGGGCGCACCGCCGCAGCGCGCCGTGGGTCTCCTGCGGCGCCTCCAGGCTGAGCGCGGGCGAATCGCCATCGCGCGCCGCCGCAGCCAGCGGCGCCAGTCGCGCGCGCCAGGCCCGGGCGCCGGACGCCAGGGGCTGCTGCAGCAACTGCAGCATGGCGGTTCGGCGGGCCGCGGCAGCCTGCGCTTGCTGGTGGGTCTGCTGCGCGGCTGAACTCACCGCCCGCAGGGCCTTGAGCCGGGCCACCAGGATCTCGCAGCGCGCCGCATCGTCCTTGACCTGCTGCAGGCTGGCTGCGTCCGTGGCCGCGGCTTGCCGCGCCTTGAGCTGGCTGCGCATGTCGTGCAGCCAGCGGGTGCCCTGCTCGATGATCTTGTCGATCGCGCGGTACTCGACCTCGAATTCGACCCAGGCCAGCTCGGCCGCGCCGCTCTGCTCCTGCTGCGCCTTCTGGAGCGCCTGCGACTCCGACGCAACGGCCTGCGCGGCCTGGTCGATCTCGTCGAACTGGCCCGCGAAATCAGCGCCGGCGCCGCGGCCCTTGCCGGTGGTGCGTGCCCACCAGCTGCGGGCCTGCAGCAGGGTGAAATCGAGCCGTGGCAGGGCCTGCGCCAGCCGCTCCAGCGCCGTGGCCAGCGCTGAAAAATCGCGGCGAAGTGCCTGGGCCTGCGCGTCCAGGCGCAGTTCACCGAGCCGGCGCACGTGCACATGGCCGGCGTCCGCCGCCATCTGGTCAAGCCATGCCGCCGGCGACACGGCGGCCTTGGGCCGGGCCTGCGCCAGCTTGGACGGGGTCATCAGGGAGGCGGTGCGGTCGTGGTCGGCCATGGCAAGGTGTTTTGGGGCTTCAGCGCCGCAATATAAACCCTTCGGGTCTCCTGGCAGTCAAATGGCTCCCAGCCAGCAGGCCCGCTGGATCGCCGCCATCTTGTTGTCCACCTTGAGTTTTCCCATGGCGTTGGCCAGGTGGTAGTTGACGGTGCGCTCGGTGCAGCGCAGGCGCGTGGAGCTCTCGCGCGCGGTCAGGCCCTGGAACGCGAGCACCAGGCATTCGCGCTCGCGCGGGCTCAATGTGGAGCGCGCGTGGGCGATGCTGCGCTTGACCAGGGGCCAGATGTTCATGGCCGACCACACCAGCGAAGCCGCCTCTGCCCGGTCGGTCAGCTCGCGCGGGCTGAACATGAAGCATTCGAAAGCCCGGCCCGCCGGCAGTGAGAACTCCACCCGCACGACGGTCTGGAAGCCGTGCGCCAGCCACAACAGGCGCCAGCGGCTCGAGCTCAGATGGTCGGACTTGGCGATGTATTGCCAGGCGACCAGCGGCGCGTCGGAATCGCGCCACGGGGCGCCGAAGTCGCGGCTTTCGGCAAGCGCGTGCGCGGCGTCGCTGACGATGGGGGGATGCACCGCGACCACCTGCCGGTCCTCGCTGCTGCCAAAGGGGTCGGGCCCGAGTACGGCGATCGCCTCGACCGAGAATTCACGCAATGCGCTAAGCCAGTCGCTGAGGAGGCCGTCCAGGCTCACACTGTCAAAGTTAACAGGTAGCTGCATCGACGTGTTTTGAAAGAACCGGGACAATAGCACGCTCCTACAAGCTTCAAAGGTCACTGCCTTCCGTGCCACACGACAGCGCCCGCAAGCTCCACAGCCCGCCGACGGCCATTTCCCCCGGACCATCGGCGTGGGCGCAGTTCACCTACTGGCTGAGGCAGGAAGTGGTCACGGCCGCCCTGGTGCCGGTGCTGCATCCCTCGCCGCTGCGGATGAAAGGGCTGGGCCTGTTCACGCTGTTCGGCCATCCCTTGTTCTGGTTCGTCTGGGCGGTGTGGATTCCGCAGCCTTACGAAAACCTGCCGCTGCGGCTGGCGACGGCGTCGCTCGGGCTGCTGCTGATCAGCAAGCCGATCAGCAGCGACCCGGCCAGCCGGCTTTCGGGCCAGGTGTTCACCGTGGTGTTCTGGTTCGAGCTGCCGTTTCTCTTCAGCTGGATGTACCTGTGCAACGGCGGCAACCACGCCTGGCTGGCCAGCATGGCGGCGATGATCCTCACCTACTACTTCGCCACCGACTGGCGCATCGCCACCGTGGGCCTCGCTGCCGCCGGCCTGCTCGCCCGCATCCTGTTCGAGTTCTGGGGGCCCGTGGTGGCGCCCATGAGCACCGAGCTGCTGCTCACCAACGCCATGGTGATCGCCTTCTGCGTGAGCATGGGCGCCCTGCTGGGCGTGTCCTCGGCCAACCTGCGGCGCGAGCACCTGGCCCACACCCTGGCGACCATGGGGATCATGGCGCACGAGCTGCGCACGCCGTTGGCAACAATGGCGCTGATCGGCGACGCCGTGCGTGGCGCCGCCACCGCGCCCGACTGCACCCGGCAACAAAGCCTGGAGCAGCTTGCGACGCGCCTGCACACGCTGGTGCGCAACATGAACCACCAGATCGACACCCAGATCGCCAACGCCCGGCTGACGCGGCTGCCCGGCCACAAGGAGGCGGTGCCGGCGGGCGACCTGGTGAGCGAAACAGTCGCCAACTACCCTTTCCGCAGCACCCGCGAGCGTGAGTGCGTGACAGTGCAGGTGGGGCGCGATTTTGTCTTCGAGGGCTCGCGGGCGCTGTTCGCCCAGGTCATCGACAACCTGATCAAGAACGCGCTGCGCTCGCTTGCCGCTGCCAGCACGGCCAGCCGGCCGGGCGACCTGTCGGTCGAGGTGGGCGCGCAGGGGCGGCGCGGCCGCATCGTGGTGGCCGACCGCGGCATCGGCATCGATGCCGAGCTGCAGCTGAAAATCTTCGAGCCTTTCTTTTCCACCAATCGCGGCACCGGGCACGGCCTGGGGCTGGCCTTTTGCCGCCAGGTGATCCACAGCGCCGGCGGCACCATCCGCGTGAAGTCCGAACCCGGGCAAGGCGCCGTTTTCACCATTGACCTGCCTGTGATGCGCTGACACCATGACCACTACCCGCGCCCTTGCGACGCCGCTCCCGACATGAGCTTTCCCCTTTTTCATCGGCCCGGCACCGTCGTCTTCCTCGACGACGATCCCGACTACCTGGAAATGCTGGCCATGGTGCTGCCGCGGCATTGGCATGTGAAGCTGTTCCTGCGTCCGGTGGAGTGCATCAACTACCTGCAGCAGGAGCCGCCGTTCTGGGAGGCCGACGCCTGGAACCAGCAGCAGCTGATCGACCACTGGCGCAGCGGCAAGCCGCTGATTCCCCAGATCCTGGGGTACTGGTCCAAGTACACCGAGCGCTATGCGCTCACGCGCGTTTGCGTGTTCGACTACTCGATGCCCGCGATGGACGGCCTGCAGGCGTTGGGGGAGCTGGTGGACTGGCCCGGCTCGCGCGTGCTGCTGACGGGACAGGCCGACGAGCAAGTGGCCGTGCGCGCCTTCAACCGCGGCCTGATCGACCAGTTCATCGCCAAGCAGACGCCGGATATTTCCCGGCGCCTGATCGACGCCGTCGAGCACCTGCTGGGCACCCCCAATGCGCGTCATGCCCAGACCTGGCGGGTGACCCTGGGGCCGGCGCAAAACGCGCTGCTGCGCATCCCCTCCGTGGCCCGGGACCTGGCGGCGTTCGCGTCGAAGCGCTGGGTCGAGCACGTCGTGGTGGGCGATCCCTTCGGCGTGCTGGGCATGGACGCCTCAGGCCACGTGAGCTGGCTGCAGCTGGAAACCGCCGACGGCCTGAAGGCCCTGGCCGAGCTGGCGGACATCGAGGGCGTGCCGCCGGCCGGGCTGGAAGACATCCGCAGCGGGCGCCGCCTGGCCGACCTCGAGCTGCGGCAGGCGCTGGGGCGCACCGGCCCGCCCGAACTCTCCACGGCCTTTCCGGTGGGACAGGATGCCGCGCTGTTCGGCGCAGTGTTTGCGGTCGACGCGGCTTTTTGCCCCGACCCGGCCGCCAGCTATGCCGCGTGGCTGGCCCGCCAGGACAAGCGCCACGTGCAAGGCTGAGATGTTCGCCCCCACGCTCACTTTGTTCGCTGCCCCCCCGAGGGGGCTCAGCCCACCTTGGGAGCGGCCCGGCGGTGGGCTGATGTTCGCCCCCACGCTCACTTTGTTCACGCGCCGCCCCTGAGCCTGGCGCGGTTGCGGCGCGCAATCGGCCAGTCCCACGGCTTGAGCGACGGCGCCAATTCGCGTCCGACACGTTCGACGTGCGCCAGTTCGGCTTCCGTCAGCGAAGAATTCAGCGTCAGGCGCACCATTGCCCGGTTCTTGCTGGTCGCCGGCGCACAGAAGATCGAGCCGACGACATCGCGCTCTTCCAGCGCGTCGCGCAGGCGCATCGCCTCGCACTCGCTGCCGGCCTCCAGCGAGATGATCTGCTCGGTGCCCTGGTGGATCGGAAAGCCCGCGTCGCTCAGGCTGGCGCGTAGCCGGGCCGTGTTGGCGTGCAGCCGCAGCCGGGCGTCATCGGCCCGGCGGATCACGCCCAGCGTCGCCGCGAGGCCGGCGATTTCGTGCGGCAGCAGCGAGGAGCTGAAGATGTTGGGAAAGGCGGAGATCAGCGTGTAGTAGCGCATGCTGGCCGGCGCGGTGAAAAACCCGGCACGGCCGGCGAAGGCCTTGGCCAGGCTGGCGGTGATGAAGTGCACCCGCCCGGTGAGGCCGAGCTGGGCGCACAGGCCGGCGCCGGCCGGGCCATGCGTGCCCAGTGAATGCGACTCGTCGACGACGATGACGCTGTCGTGGCGCTCGGCCACCTCGACGATCTGGCGCAGCGGGCACAGCGCGCCGGTGGTGCTGTAGACGGAGTCGACCACCACCACGCCGGGGCCGTTGGCCTGGAGCATCCGCTCGAGGTGGTCGGGATCATTGTGGCGAAAAGCATGGGCCGGGGCCTTGGCCGCGCGGGCGCCCTCCCACAGCGACATGTGCGCCAGGCTGTCCAGGTACACCGGCGTGCTGGCGTCGGCGATGATCTGCAGCAAGCCCAGGTTGGCGGTGTATCCCGACTGGCAAAGGAACCCGTCCTCCTTGCCGATCCATCCTGCCAGCGCCTTTTCGAACGCATGCGCGGGATGCGCATCGAGCAGGAACACGCCGGACTGCACCACGGCCTGGTTGTCCTGCCGCAAGGCGTCGACCTGCGCCTGGACGATCTCCGGGCTGCCGGTGACGCTCAGGTAGTCATTGCCGTCCAGGCGCACAGCCTGCGGGCCGGTGGGCCTGCCGTGGAGGACGAACTTGCCGCCCCATTGTTGCTGCCAGCGGGCGGAGAACTCGCGGTCGATGCGTTGGCGCAATGCAAGCGGTAGCGCGGGCTCTGCGGAGGGGATCTGGACGGGGGATACGACGGCTTCCATGGTGCACCTGTAAAAGAAAGTGCTGCCATTGAAGAGGCAAACCTGAAGTTGCGCCGCCTACCCCCTGTCAACATTGACAGGGGTGGAGCGCAAAATTTCACTAAATTGCGGACCGGATCATCGGGTTAGGTCTAAAGACCGCAGTACATGCGCACGCGGGCTGCGTCAGGCCAGTTTGCCGTGGCACTGCTTGTATTTCTTGCCGCTGCCGCAAGGGCAGGGATCGTTGCGCCCGACGCGCGGCACCGCCGAGGCGAGCGGCCCCGGCGCGCGCGCCGTGCTTTCGTCCAGCCGGGTCTCGACCTCACCGGTGACGGTAGGCGCGGTGTAGGTGACGTTGGCAATCCGCTCGGCGCGGCTTTCGAGGTCTTCGGCGGCCTGTTCGAGCTGTTCGCCGGATTGGACCGCCACGGTCATCAAAGTCTTGGTGACCTCGTTCTTGACGGAGTCGAGCAACTGGCCGAACAGTTCGAAGGCTTCGCGCTTGTACTCCTGCTTGGGCTGCTTCTGCGCGTAGCCGCGCAGGTGGATGCCCTGACGCAGATAGTCGAGCGCAGAGAGGTGCTCGCGCCAGTGCGAATCGATGCTCTGGAGCAGCACGATCCGCTCGAACTGCGTGAAGTTCTGCGCCCCGACCTGCTGCACCTTCACCTCGAAGGCCTGGTTGGCGGCCTTGAGCACTTCTTCGAGGAGGTCCTCGTCGGTGACGCTGGAGGCGGCCTGAACCTGTTTTTGCAGCGCCAGCTGAATGCCCCACTCGTTGGCCAGCACCGTTTCAAGCGCCGGCAAGTCCCACTGCTCCTCGACCGACTCGGGCGGCAGGTACTGGCGAGTGAGATCAGTGAAGCAGCCTTCGCGCAGCGAGGCGATCTGCGCCGACAGGTCGGCCGCGTCCAGGATGTCGTTGCGCTGCTGGTAGATCACCTTGCGCTGGTCGTTGGCGACGTCGTCGTATTCGAGCAGCTGCTTGCGGATGTCGAAGTTGCGGGCCTCGACCTTGCGCTGCGCGCTTTCGATGCTGCGCGTCACGATGCCGGCTTCGATGGCCTCGCCATCGGGCATCTTCAGCCGCTCCATGATGGCCTTGACGCGCTCGCCGGCGAAAATGCGCATCAGCGGGTCGTCCAGGCTCAGGTAGAAGCGCGACGAGCCCGGGTCGCCCTGGCGCCCGGAGCGGCCGCGCAGCTGGTTGTCGATGCGGCGCGACTCGTGGCGCTCGGTGGCGATGATGCGCAGGCCGCCCTGCTGCACCACCAGCTCGTGGTCCTTGGCCCAGTCGGCGCGCAGCTGGGCGATGCGCGCCTGTTTGGCGCCCGCGTCGAGCGACTCATCCGCCTCCACGGCCTCGATGGCTTTCTCGACGTTGCCGCCCAGCACGATGTCGGTGCCGCGGCCGGCCATGTTGGTGGCGATGGTGATCATCTTCGGCCGCCCGGCCTGGGCGACGATCTCGGCCTCGCGCGCATGCTGCTTGGCGTTGAGCACCTGGTGCGGCAGCCCTTCCTTGTTCAGAAGGTCGTCGATGATCTCGGAATTTTCGATCGAGGTCGTGCCCACCAGCACCGGCTGGCCGCGCTCGTGGCACTCGCGGATGTCCTTGATGGCGGCCTCGTACTTCTCGCGCGTGGTCTTGTAGACGCGATCGAGCTGGTCCTGCCGCCGGCTGGGCTTGTTGTGCGGGATCACCATGGTTTCCAGGCCGTAGATCTCCTGGAACTCGTAGGCCTCGGTGTCGGCCGTGCCCGTCATGCCCGCCAGCTTGTTGTACAGGCGGAAGTAATTCTGGAAGGTGATCGAGGCCAGCGTCTGGTTCTCGGCCTGGATGGCGACGCCTTCCTTGGCCTCCACGGCCTGGTGCAGGCCGTCGCTCCAGCGCCGTCCCGACATCAGCCGGCCGGTGAACTCGTCCACGATGACCACTTCGCCGTCCTGCACCACGTAGTGCTGGTCGCGGTGGTACAGGTGGTTGGCCCGCAGCGCCGCGTACAGGTGGTGCATCAGCGTGATGTTGGCCGGGTCGTACAGCGTCGCGCCCTCGGCGATCATCCCCAGGTTGAACAGGATGCGCTCGGCATTCTCGTGGCCCTGCTCGGTCAGGAACACCTGGTGGGTCTTCTCGTCGAGCGTGAAGTCGCCCGGCTTGATGATGCCTTCCCCGGTGCGCGGATCGGCCTCGCCTTCCTGCTTGTTCAGGAGCGGCACGACGCGGTTCATCGCGACGTACATCTCGGTGTGGTCCTCCGCCTGCCCGCTGATGATCAGCGGCGTGCGGGCTTCGTCGATCAGGATCGAGTCGACCTCGTCGACGATGGCGTAGTTCAGCCCGCGCTGCACGCGGTCGGCCACTTCGTACACCATGTTGTCGCGCAGGTAGTCGAAGCCGAACTCGTTGTTGGTGCCGTAGGTGATGTCGGCCTTGTAGGCGGCCTGCTTTTCCTCGCGCGCCATGTTCGGCAGGTTGACACCGACGGTGAGGCCCAGGAAGTTGTAGAGCCGGGCCATCCACTGCGCGTCGCGATTGGCCAGGTAATCGTTCACGGTCACGACGTGCACGCCCTTGCCGGTCAGCGCGTTCAGGTACACCGGCAGCGTCGCCGTCAGCGTCTTGCCTTCGCCGGTGCCCATCTCGGCAATCTTGATGCCGTGCAGGGCCATGCCGCCCTGCATCTGTACGTCGAAATGGCGCATCTTCATGGCGCGCTTGGAACCCTCGCGCACCACGGCAAAGGCCTCCGGCAGGAGGTCGTCCAGGGTCTCGCCGGCGGCCAGTCGATCCTTGAACTCCTGGGTCTTGCCGCGCAGCTCATCGTCGCTCAGCTTCTCGAATTTCGGCTCCATCGCGTTGATGCGATCCACCGTCTTGCGGAACTGCTTGAGCAGGCGGTCGTTGCGTGAGCCGAAAATTTGGGTGAGGACGTTCTTGGCCATGAATGCGTTGCCGCCGCGCCGGGCCCATGGGGCCGGCAGCGCAGCGCAATCCTATTTGTTATCGGGATGAAATGGGGCCGGCGGCTGCTAAAGCAATATCCACCAGGGGCAAAACCAGGGATTTTACCTGGGGGTGGCGGTTCGCAGAGGCGCTGTCGGCCGCGAGCCGGTGCGGGCCACCGCGACGGCGGGCAAATCCCGGCCCGCCGCCAGAAATTTCTGCGGATCCTGGGGCACGCCCTGCACCATCACCTCGAAATGCAGGTGCGGCCCGGTGGAGCGGCCAGTGGTGCCCACCTCGGCGATTTTCTGGCCGCGCTTGACCAGGTCGCCCTTGCTCACCCAGGCCTTGGAGGCATGGGCATAGCGGGTCACCAAGCCGTTGCCGTGGTCGATCTCGACCATGTTGCCGTAGGCCGGGTGGCCCTCCTGGGTGACCACCACCCCGCCGGCTGCCGCCAGGATGGGCGTTCCCGTGTGGGCCTGGAAATCCAGCCCGGTATGCAGGGCCGAGCGGCCGGTGAAGGGATCGATGCGCCAGCCGAACGAAGAGCCCACATGCCCGGCCTTCACCGGCTGCTGGGTCGGCACCATCATCTTGCGGATGCGCTGGTCGAACAGGCGCGATTCCATCACGGTCATCAGGTCGGTGCTGTGGCCGGTGAGCTGTTCCAGCTCCGCCAGGGTCGCCTGCAACTCCTCCATGGAGAGCGGCCGCCCCGAAACCAGCGCCCCGCCCTGGGCCGGCGGCACCTTGATGTCGGCGGTGCTGATCCCGGCCAGCCCCGACACCCGCTCGCCCAGCGCTTCGAGCTGGACCAGCCGGGCCTGCATCTCGCCGACCTTGCGAGCCATCGCGTCCAGGTTTTCGCGCATGAAACGGTCCCGCTGGTCGAACTCATCCTTGACGACCAGTTTGACCAGGCTTCCGATGACCGGCCAACCCTCGCGGGCGCCCTTCAGGAACACCCAGTGGTAGAGGGCGGCGGCGCAAAGCATCAGCCCGAGCGACAGGCCGGCGAGCGCCAGTACCAGTTTGGAGCCGCTGAGATGAACCGCGCGGCTTTTGGCCAGCCACGCATCCGTGATAATGAAATGCAACGTTCATCCCCTCATGACAACGCCTTCCTCGAACCGTCGCCTGCATCCCGTGACCCTGCAACAGGCCGCCGAGGAGTCGCCCACATTGGCGAAGCTGGCGCAACTCGCCCGTGAATCGGGCGAACGGCTCAAAGCGGTTGAATTGTTGATCCCCTCATCGCTGCGCTCCACCGTCAAGGCCGGCCCTATCGATGGGCCCGATTGGTGCCTGCTGGTGGAAAGCAGCGCCGCGGCCGCGAAAATCAGGCAATTGGTGCCTGCTCTGCTCAACCGTTTGAGCGACCGGGGGTGGCAGGTTACCTCAATTAGGCTCAAGGTCCAAATAGCCGAAAAGTAAGCATTCCATCCCTCCGAGCGACTTCCGGCCCAGCGGTCGCCCTGGGCGACCGACGGCGCCTTGAACCTGACATGAATAGCCCCTCCCTACCCTTGCCCCCGGCATCCGCACCGTATTCGCTGACGTTCTGCACCACCTGCCGCAACCGGCTCTGGCAGATCAAGGACACCCTGGCGGACAACCTGCGGCACCTGCGCGCGGGACACAACATGACCCTGGTCGACTACGGCTCCAGCGACGGCTTGTCGGCCTGGGTCTGGTCGCACTTCAAGGCCGAGATCGATGCCGGGAAGCTGACGTTTTTCGAGGTCTCCAGCGAGGTGGCCGCCTGGCATGCATCGAAGGCCAAGAACCTGGCCCACCGGATCGCCTCCGGCGGCTACCTGTTCAGCCTGGATGCGGACAACATGGTCGTCGATGCGGACATCGACCAGATCGAGCGCGCCATCACCCAAGGCCTGCCTTGCCAGCAATGGTCGGGACAGTGGGGCGACGGCTCCTATGGGCGCGTCGGTTTGGCCCGGGAACTGTTCTTCAAGCTGGGAGGATACGACGAGGGGTTGCTGCCGCTGGCGGGCGAAGACGTCGATCTGCTCAGGCGATTGCTGAGCCTGGGGCAGGTGCGAAAGCTGCGGCCACCGGTGAAGCAGGCAATCCAGAACAGCATGGACCAGAAAGTGGCCGAGGGCGCGCGCCTGAAGGCCGATTCGCAACGGACGTTCAAGTACCTGAGCCAGTTCAACTCGACCATGTCGGACATCAAGCTGAAGCTGGAGGGGCCGTGCCGTACCGGCGGCTTCAGCTCGTTTCGCGGCAAGCTCAATGGCCAGCCGGTAGTCATTGATGGTTTCGGATCCATCCATCGCTGAACTCGGCGGTGTAATGAGCGTGGAAAGCGGCGGGGGACATACCGTCGCGTTGTTCCGGCGGGTGGGGTCTGCGAACGCGCGTACAAGGACAGCCGTTGATGCCGGATCGTGGCCATAATTCGTGAAGCTCGGCGCCGTCGATAGCGCCAGTCGAACTAGCGAGTCCCCGTCGAAGTTGCCACTCGAAGGTGAAACGTGCCCTCACCTGAGCTCACTGTGATCGTGACCTGCTTCAACGTGGCGGATCTGGTGCCGGCCTGCCTTCGATCGATCTTCCGTCAGCCCCAAGTTGACAAGCTGAGAGTGCTGGTCATCGATGATGGATCCGCAGACAACACCTCGGAAGTGATCCAGGCCCAGATTGCCGCTCACTCCGACGTGAACTGCGAGCTGATAAATCAATCCAATCAGGGAGCGGGTGGCGCGCGAAACACCGGCCTTCGCCTGGTTCGAACAGCTTATGTGGCTTTCGTCGACGGTGACGACCTTTGGGCCGAAAATTTTCTCGATCTGGTCTTGCCCGTCATGAGCGAGGGCCGCGCCGACATCATTGCCTTCAACGCCAGCATCGTGGACATGGCCGGACGCCGCCTGAAGAGCCTCCGTGTCCACACACGATTCTCTCGCGAGGCGCGGTTCTCGTGTCTGGAACTCGTTCGCGACGCCGCCGACGTGGGCGAGTGGCAAACCTGGAGCCGGATCTACAGGACGCGGCTTCTGGACGGCGTGTGCTTCCCTGCCGCCCGTTACTACGAGGACGCCGCGGTTTTGCCGAGCCTGTATGCAAAAGCGTCCCATATCGAAACGTTGAAAGAGGAGCTCTACGCGTACCGGCGCACGCCCGGGAGCATCACCAGCTCCATCACGGTCAAGCACATCGAGGACCTGCTGTTGAATGCCCGAGAGGCCGCGGCGCGAATGACCGAGGGATCGAGTTACTGGAAGACGGTTCGCCGGCACATGATCCAGCAGCTTGCCGGTGAAATCGGGCGCGCTCCCAGGGGGCTGCGCCGCTCGCTGCTCTCCGCCGCATGGCCTGACGTTCAAGCCCATTCAGACCTCGGCTTCAGGCTGAACTGGGTTGCCCGGATGCTCGACGTCTGCCTTCGGTCCGAGGTCAAGAGCCTGCTTGGCGTGAACAGGCGCCGGGCCGCATCCCGCGTATACCCGGCCCGGCGGCAAGTATCGGACTCGAGTGACATGCGTGGCGGCAACAGCTGACACGCCACGAGCCGGCTATCGGCCAAGTTCGAATTTGATCTTGTCCGAAAGGCGGATGGCGAGCGCCAGGATCATGAGCGTGGGGTTGGCGTGTCCGACGGTCGGAAAGACAGACCCGCCCGAAACGAACAGGCCCCGAACGCCATGGACCTGGCAATCCAGATCGACGACGCCTGACGCCGGACTCGCCGACATGCGCGTGGTTCCCGCGCTGTGTGCCATGTCGATGATGTGGCCTTGCCCAAGACGCTCCTCGTCTATCCAGGACTCCAGGACGGGCGTCGGCAATCCGGCGCGCGCGAAGGCATCGCGAGTGAGGCGGGCGATCTGAACGATGGTGCGGCGCTCGTCGTCGTTGATGCGCCAGTTCACCTGCGCCACAGGCATGCCGAACCGGTCGGTCCTTGCGGACAGGCGCACGCAGCTGTCGGGATCCGGGCGTTGTTCGGCAATTGCATCGATCGACACCGAGCTCAGTCGGTGCGGCATGCCACGGCTTTGAAACTCCTCGGCCACGAGATTCGGATTCACCCGGATCGCCGCGTTGACGATGAATTCCTTGAGGAAACCGGGCGTCGCGCTGCTGGCGAGCACCTTCATCCCCATGCCCTTCGCCACCACGCCGGCGCCTCCCGCGACAGTCCGTGCGTCCTGTAGCGGCACGGCACTGCTTCGCCGCAATAGCCGCATGAGTGCGCCCCATGGGTCGTCCGGTGAAAGCTCGGGCATGAAGTACACGGCACAATTGAGCAACTGCAGCCGTTCCTGGAGCGCGGGTGTCGGGGCCAGGCCATGCATGTACATGTGGGTCCGGCCGTGCTGGCGCAGCCCATAGAAGCCAAAGCGCCGCATGACCTGGGCAGCGTCGCCGGCATGGAACCGGGCAACCCGTGCCCCGGCATGGTCCATCAGGAAGCGGCCTACCAGATCCTGGTCGTTACCTACGCCATGCGACTGAACGGCATTCGATGCGAGCAACAGCCGGGCATTTTCGATGGCGCTTGCCGCGATCACTGCCACTTTGGCTTTCACCCTCGACCGCGCGCCTTCGATCGTCGAGACTTCGAGCCCGTCGAAGCTTGCGCCATCGGGCGTGAGCCCGATCTGCGTCACCGTGGCGTTCAACAGGACGCGGACGTTGTCAGCCTTGCAGGTCACGAATTCCCGGCCAACCCGCATGACATCGATCTGATCGATACGCGACCGTGCGAACTGCCAGAAGA
>JAKFEZ010000248.1:0-65708 GCA_036675435.1 Ramlibacter sp.
CGCGCCGCCCCGCGAGGGTTTCGAGTCGGTCTTCATGCGCAAGGACGGTTCGCGCTTTCCGGTGCTGATCATCGAGGCGCCGCTGATCAACCACGACCGGGTGCAGACCGGCTGGATGAGCGCCTTCCTGGACATCAGCGAGCAGCGCCGCATCGAGGAGCTGTCGCGCGCCAGCCAGGAGCGGCTGCAGGCAACGGCGCGGCTGGCCACCGTCGGCGAGATGGCTTCGCTTCTCAGCCACGAACTGAACCAGCCGCTGGCCGCCATCTCCAGTTACGCCACCGGCTCGATGAACCTGCTGAAGTCCCAGCAGCAGGCGCGTGCCGGAGAAGCCGTGGCCCCCAGCCTGGCCGGCGCCGCTGCCCTCGAGGCCGACCCGATGGCCGATATCGAGCTGGCGATGCGCCGCATCGCCGAACAGGCCGAGCGGGCGGGCAAGGTGATCAAGAGCGTGCACGATTTCGTCCGGCGGCGCGACAAGGCGCGCGAGCCGGTCGCGCCCCAGGCCTTGCTCGATGCCATCATGCCGCTGGTCAACCTGCAGGCGCGCAAGCTGGGCGTGGCGGTGGAGACCCGGCTCGGGCGGGGGTTGCCGGCCGTGCTGTGCGATCGCACGATGGTCGAGCAGGTGCTGTTGAACCTGGCGCGCAACGCCATGCAGGCGATGGACCAGGCCCAGGTGGCCGCCCCGTCCCTGGTGATCGAGGTGCGCCAGGCGGGTGGCTCGGGCCAGGCCGCCAAGGGCTGGCTCGAGTTCTCGGTCACCGACGTCGGGCCGGGCATTCCGGACGTGGTCAAACAGCAGCTGTTCACCCCTTTCTTCACCACCAAGTCCGAAGGCATGGGCCTGGGCCTGTCGCTGTGCCGCACCGTGGTGGAGCAGCATGGGGGATTCCTCGGGTTCGAGCCCAGCCGTCCGCAGGGTACGATTTTCCGTTTCACCCTGCCGGCCGATCCCGCTATCCCCGGCCCGGGCGCCTGATGCAACCTGTTTCCAACGCCACGGTCTTTATCGTCGATGACGATGCCAGCGTGCGCGAGGCTCTGGCCTGGCTGCTGCGGTCGCGCCATTTGCCCAGCGAAAGCTACGCCGGCGGCGAAGAGTTCGCCGCCATGCTGCAAGCCCGCCGGTCGGTCGACCAGCCCTGCTGCCTGCTGCTGGATGTGCGCATGCCGGGCATGAGCGGGCTCGCCTTGTTCGACCAACTGGCCGCAAGCGGCCTGCACGAAGTCGTGCCGGTGATCTTTCTGACCGGCCATGCCGATGTGCCCACGGCCGTCGACATGGTCAAGCGCGGCGCCTTCGATTTTTGCGAGAAGCCCTTTTCGGACAACGCCCTGGTGGACCGCGTCGAGCAGGCGATCCGGCGTTCAGCCGACGTGCTGGCGGCGCGGCGCGAGAAGACGCAGCTGCAGGGACGGCTCACCGAGCTCACCGAGCGCGAGCGCGATGTGATGCAGCTGGTGGTCGAGGGCCTGCCGAACAAACTGATCGCCGACCAGCTGGACATCAGTGTGCGCACGGTGGAAGTGCATCGCGCCCGTGTCTTCGACAAGATGGAAGTGAAATCGGCGGTGGAACTGGCGAACCTGCTGCGCAGCCTGTAGCCTGTAGCGGCTACTCCTGCGTCTCGTCCTGCACCGGCTCGCCCTTCTTGCGGCCGGAGAACATGGTCCACCAGACGATCAGCACCAGCAGCAACAGCGCCAGCAGCGCTTCAAGCAGAATCACAAGCATGAACCGTATCCTTTGTCCGCCCCGCCGATGGGTGCGGTATTTGCCTGGGGTGATTGTAGGAATGCTGGCGGCCTGCGCCAGCGTGCCGCTGCCCCCCGCGGATGAGGTGGCTGCGCCACCGGCGCCTGTGCTGGCCGCGGCGGCGTCCCCCGCCGACCAGGCCGCGCTGCCGCCGCCTCTGGTGCAGGGCAAGAGCCGCTGGCAGCCGGTGTCCTGGAGCGAGTTGCCAGGGTTTGCCGAAGACACACTGCATGAGGCCTGGAACGCCTGGCTCAAGAGCTGTGAGCGGCCGGGGCCGACTTTTGCGCCGTTGTGCCCTCAGGTACGGCGGCTGTCGATTGCTTCGCCCGAGGAGCAGCGCGGCTGGATGATGCGAACGCTGCAGCCGTACCGGGTCGAGCCGTTGCAGGGCGCGAGCGAGGGCCTGCTGACCGGCTACTACGAACCTTTGCTGGAAGCCAGCCGCCAGCCCACGGCCACCCATACCGTGCCCTTGTACCGGCCACCGGCTGCGCTGGCCGGGCGCAAGCCCTGGTACACCCGACAAGAGATGGACACCCTGCCGCAGGCGCAAGCGGCCCTGCGCGGGCGCGAGATCGCCTGGTTGGCCGATCCGCTCGATGCGCTGGTGCTGCAGATCCAGGGATCGGGGCGGGTTCGCGTGGCCGAGCCCGATGGCAGCCACCGGCTGGTGCGGCTGGCCTTCGCTGCCACCAACGAGCAGCCTTACCGCAGCGTCGGCAGCTGGCTGCTGCAGCAAGGCGCGCTCCGCGACGCCTCCTGGCCGGGCATCAAGGCCTGGGTCGCGCAGAACCCGCATCGCGTCAACGAGATGCTGTGGAGCAACCCGCGCACGGTGTTTTTCCGCGAGGAGGCGCTGCCCGAGCTGGACGCGGCGTTCGGCCCGCGCGGCGCGCAGGGCGTGGCGCTGACGCCCGGCCGCTCCATTGCGGTGGACCGCGAGAGCATTCCCTATGGCACTCCCGTGTGGCTGGTGTCCAGCGGGCCGGCGGTGAGCCTGCAGCGGCTGGTGCTCGCCCAGGACACCGGCGGCGCGATCGTGGGCGCCGTGCGGGCCGACTATTTCGCCGGCTGGGGGCCGGCCGCGGGCGAACTGGCCGGCCGGCTCAAGCAACCGCTGCGCCTGTGGGTGCTCTGGCCGAAGTAGGCGGCACCGGCTGACACACGGCTGCGGCCGCGCACCGCAAAATGGCCGGTGCTTCCAGTCGTCGAAAAAAGGGGCTCCGATGAAATTAGCGCTCACCAGTCTGCTGGCCGCCTTGTTGGGGGGCTGTGCCGGCGCGCCGCCGCCGGCCGCCGCGCCATCGCTGCCGCCGACAGGCGCGGCCGCGCCGGTGGCCGGCTTGCCGCACTACCGCTGCGAGCACGACATTGAGTTCACGGTGCAGTTCGCCGACGACACGGCGCTGATCGACGCCGGCCCGCGCGGGCGGGAAACCCTGCTGCGCGATGCCGGCGGGCTGACGCCGCAGCAGACCGTGTACAGCAACCCACGGCTGCGCGCCGAATTCGGGCTGGGCGCCGGGGGCCGCGAAGCGATCCTGCGCTATCCCGAGCCGCCGCTGGTCGCCCAGTGCCGCCGGCAGTGAGCGCCGGCGGAAGTGAGCATGGGGGGCAAACAGCTCAGGCGGAGCGTTTGCCCAGGTGCGACAGCGGCAGGCTGCTGCTGGCCTTGACTTCGCCCAGCGAAAAGCTGGTGTGCAGATCCTTCACGTTGGGCAGGTTGATCAGCACCTGGCGGGCGAACTGCGAAAAGCTGTCGAGATCGCGCGAAACCACCTGCAGCTCGAAGGTGCCGGCTCCGCTGATGTAGTGGCACGAGACGATCTCGGGAATCTGGCGGATTGCCTCCTCCATTTCGCGGGTCAGTTCGCCGGTGTTGCGGTTGGCATCGAGCCGAACGAAAGCCAACACGCCAAGCCCGATCCGGTGGCGGTCGATCTCGGCGTGATAGCCCTTGATGTAGCCCGCTTCCTCCAGCGCCCGCACCCGGCGCCAGCAGGGCGCCGCCGACAGGCCCACCCGCTGCGACAACTCGGCGTTGGTCAGCCGGGCATCGGCCTGCAATTCATTGAGGATCTGGATGTCGAACTTATCGAGTGTTTCCATATTGGCGTGTTTTTAGCAATGTCCTTTCTCATATTAGCGATATTCGGGCATAGAACGCAAAGACATATCTGTGCAGCGGGCCTACACTTTCAGTCCCGCCCGCATCACCCGGAGACAAGACGTCCATGAACGCCCCGCTACCCGAACATATTCGCAAGGCCCTGGAAACCGTCACCCTGGACGACAAGTATTCGCTTGACTACGGTCGCGCCTTCATGAGCGGGGTGCAGGCATTGGTGAAGCTGCCTATGCTGCAGCGCCTGCGCGACGCCCAGGTGGGCAAGAACACGGCCGGCTTCATCAGCGGCTATCGCGGCTCGCCGCTGGGTGGCTACGACCAGGCGCTGTGGAAGGCCGGCAGCTACCTGAAGGCCCAGAACATCGTGTTCCAGCCGGGCGTCAACGAGGAGCTTGCGGCCACGGCGATCTGGGGTACGCAGCAACTGGGCTTCACCCCGCCCGAGTCGCACAAGTTCGACGGCGTGTTCGGCATCTGGTACGGCAAAGGCCCCGGCGTCGACCGCACCTCGGACGTGTTCAAGCACGCCAACCTGGCCGGCACCACACCCTGGGGCGGCGTGATCGCCGTGGCGGGCGACGATCATGTGGCCAAGAGCTCCACGGCGGCGCACCAGAGCGACCACATCTTCAAGGCTTGCGGCCTGCCGGTGTTCTTCCCGGCCAGCGTCCAGGAAATTCTCGATCTCGGCATCCATGCCTTCGCCATGAGCCGCTACGCCGGGGTCTGGGCCGGCATGAAGACCATCCAGGAAATCGTCGAATCCAGCGCCACCGCCATGATCGACCCTGAACGTGTGGACATCCGCATCCCGACCGATTTCCAGATGCCGCCCGGCGGCGTCCACATCCGCTGGCCCGACACCGCACTGGAGCAGGAGGCGCGCCTGTTCGACACCAAGTGGTATGCGGCGCTGGCCTACATCCGGGCCAACCGCCTGAACTACAACGCCATCGAAGGCCCCAACGACCGCTTCGGCCTGATCGCCAGCGGCAAGGCCTACAACGACACGCGGCAGGCGTTGATGGACCTGGGCCTGGACGACGACACCTGCCGCCAGGCCGGCATTCGCCTGCACAAGGTCGGCGTGGTCTGGCCGCTCGAAGCCCAGGGCACGCGCGAATTCGCCCGCGGCCTGCGCGAGATCCTGGTGGTGGAGGAGAAGCGCCAGGTGATCGAATACCAGGTGAAGGAAGAGCTGTACAACTGGCGTCCCGACGTGCGGCCCAACGTCATCGGCAAGTTCAACGAGGCCGAGGACGGCGGCCTGTCGGGCGGCGAATGGTCGCAGCCCAATCCGAGCGGCAACACCCTGCTGCGCGCCAACGCCGACCTGTCGCCCGCGCTGATTGCCCGGGCCATCGCCAGCCGGCTCCAGAAGATGGGCCTGGACAGCGATCTGGCAGCGCGCGTCGAGGCCCAGCTGGCGATCCTGGAGGCCAAGGAACGGTCGATGCAGGTGCTCGAAGTGAAGGGCGACCGGGCACCGTGGTTCTGTTCGGGCTGCCCGCACAACACCTCCACCGTGGTGCCGGAAGGCTCGCGCGCGATGGCCGGCATCGGTTGCCACTTCATGGCGACCTGGATGGACCGCGCCACCGTCGGCTTCACCCAGATGGGCGGCGAAGGCGTGCCCTGGGTCGGCCAGCAGCCGTTCACCAAGGAACAGCACGTGTTCGCCAACCTGGGCGACGGCACCTACTTTCACAGCGGCTCGCTGGCTATCCGGCAGTCGATCGCGGCCGGTGTCAACATCACCTACAAGATTCTGTACAACGACGCCGTCGCCATGACCGGCGGCCAGCAGGTCGGCGAGCGGCCGGAGGGCCACTCGGTGATCCAGATCGCCCACAGCCTGATTGCCGAGGGCGTGGTCCGGGAGGTGATCGTCACCGACGAGCCCGAGAAATACGCGCAGGCCAAGCTGCCGCCGGGCATCGAAGTGCATCACCGCGACGAGCTCGATCGCATCCAGCGCGAGTTCCGCGAAATCAAGGGCGTCACCGCCATCATCTACGACCAGACCTGCGCCACCGAGAAGCGGCGCCGCCGCAAGCGCGGCACGCTGGTCGACCCGGCGGTGCGGGTGGTGATCAACGACCTGGTGTGCGAGGGTTGCGGCGACTGCAGCGTCCAGAGCAATTGCCTGTCGGTGGAGCCGCTGGAAACCGAGTTCGGGCGCAAGCGGGCCATCAACCAGAGCACCTGCAACAAGGACACGAGCTGCCTGAAGGGCTTTTGCCCGAGCTTCGTCACCGTCGAGGGCGGCCAGCTGAAGAAGAAAGCCAAGGAAAAAGCGTTATCGCCGTTCGAGCTGGGCGCTTTGCCGCAGCCGCAGCTGCCGCTCATCCAGGGCAGCTTCGGCATCGTGGTGGCCGGCGTAGGCGGCACCGGCGTCATCACCATCGGCCAACTGCTGGGCATGGCCGGCCATATCGAAGGCAAGGGCATCGTCACGCAGGACGCCGCCGGCCTGGCCCAGAAAGGCGGCGCCACCTGGAGCCACGTGCTGATCGGCGAGAGCGCCGACGACATCCGCACGACCCGGGTCAGCATGGCCGCGGCAGACCTCATCATCGGCTGTGACCCCATCGTTGCCGCCGGCAAGGAGACGGTGCTGCGCATGCGCGAGGGCCGCACCCACGTGGCGCTCAACTCGCACGGCGCGCCGACCGCGGCCTTCGTCAAGGATTCGGGCTGGGCCAACCCCTCGGACGCCTGCGCCGGCGAAATCGCCAAGGCGGTCGGGCCTGAGGGGATGGCGGCTTTCAATGCCGACCTGGCCGCTACCCGCCTGATGGGCGACAGCATCTACACCAACCCCATGATGCTGGGCTATGCCTGGCAAAAAGGCTGGATTCCGCTCGGCCTCGAGTCACTGATGCGCGCCATAGAGCTCAACGGCGTGGCCGTGGACAACAACAAGGCGGCCTTCGAATGGGGGCGCCGCGCGGCCCACGACTGGGCCTCGGTGGAAAAACTGCTGGCGCCGGCGCAGGTGATCGAATTCAGGAAACGCGAGACGCTGGAGGACATGGTCGCCCGCCGGCTCGAGTTCCTGGCGGCCTACCAGGACCAGGCCTATGCCCGCAGCTATGGCGAATTCGTCGAGAAGGTACGGCTGGCCGAGCTGCCGCTGGCACGCACCGGCCTCACCGAGGCTGTGGCCCGCTACCTGTTCAAGCTGATGGCCTACAAGGATGAGTACGAAGTGGCCCGGCTGCACACGCAGACCGGGTTCGAGGAAAAGATCGCCGCCATGTTCGAGGGCGACTGGCGCATCAACTACCACCTCGCGCCGCCGATGATCGCCAGGCGCAACGAGAAGGGCGAACTGCAGAAAAGGAAATTCGGCCCGGCGATGGGCACGGCTTTCCGGGTGCTGGCCCGGCTGAAGGGCCTGCGCGGAACACCGCTCGACATCTTCGGACGCACCCACGAGCGGCGCACCGAACGCGCGCTGATCGGACAGTACCGGGACAGCATCGAGCAGGTGCTGGCGTCGCTGGACGCGTCCAATCACGCCCTGGCCATGGAGATCGCCCGCATCCCGGAGCAGATCAAGGGCTTTGGCCATGTCAAGGAGCGCAACCTCGCGGCCGCCCGGGTGCAGTGGGATCGGCTGCTGCAGGACTGGGCCCAACCGGCAGCACGGCGGCGGGCGTGATGTTCGCCCCCACTCTCACTTCGTTGGCTCCCCCCCGGGGGGCCCAGCCAACCTGGGGAACGGCCCGGCGGTGATCTGAGCGCACGGGCCGTCATCGGCCCTGTTGCACGCTCGGGTTACAACTTATTACTCCCGGCGGCGGCGCATACAATCGAACGCTTTCGCCTCGCGGCATATTCGCCGCGCAGGCCTGACGGCGGGCCTGCCCGCAGCCACACTGGAGCCACCGTGTTCATTTCTTCCGCCTATGCCCAAACCGCCGCCGGAGGCGACATGCAGTCATCCCTGATGAGCATGCTTCCCCTGGTGCTGATGTTTGTGGTTCTGTATTTCGTCATGATCCGCCCGCAGATGAGACGGCAAAAGGAACATCGGACCATGATCGAGGCGCTGGCCAAGGGCGACGAAGTGGCTACCGCCGGCGGCCTGGTGGGCAAGGTGACCCGGCTGGGCGACGTCTACCTGAGCGTGGAAATCGCCAACGGCGTCGAAGTCCAGCTGCAGCGCAGCGCTGTGGTGCAGGTGCTCCCCAAGGGCACGGTCAAATAAGGTGAGAGCACGGGTGCTCCGCACCCCGTGTCCTTGAGGTTTCCCAAATGAACCGATACCCGGTCTGGAAGTACGCGATCCTCGTGATCGCGCTGCTCATCGGCGCGATCTACACGCTGCCCAACTTTTTCGGCGAGGCGCCGGCTGTGCAGGTGTCGGCCGCCAAGGCCACCGTGAAGGTGGATGCCACGACGCAAGCCCGCGTCGAACGGGCGCTGGCCGCGGCCGGCATCCAGCCGGTGGCCATAACGCTGGATCCCAACTCGGTCAAGGTTCGTCTCGACAGCGGCGACTTGCAGCTGCGGACCAAGGACGTGCTCGAGAAGGCGCTGGTGCCGGACCCGAGCGATGCTACCTATGTGGTCGCCCTGAATCTCCTGTCGAGCTCGCCGCCGTGGCTGTCGGCGCTGGGCGCCGCGCCCATGTACCTGGGCCTCGACCTGCGCGGCGGCGTGCACTTCATGCTGCAGGTCGACATGCAGGCGGCGCTCACCAAGAAAGCCGAGTCGCTGGCGGGTGACTTGCGCACCATGCTGCGCGAAAAGGACGTGCGGCACGGCGGCATCAACCGCAATGGCCAGGCCATCGAGGTTCGCTTTCGCGATTCGCAGACGCTGACGGCGGCCAAGGCCCTGCTGGCTGACCAGTTCGCCGACCTGCAGGTGGCCGAAGCGGCCGAGGGCACTGAGTACAAGCTGACCGCGACCATCAAGCCGGAAGCGGCGCGGCGGGTGCAGGACCAGGCCCTCAAGCAGAACATGGTGACCCTGCACAACCGGATCAACGAACTCGGCGTGGCCGAGCCGGTGATCCAGCAGCAGGGGCTGGACCGCATCGTGGTGCAACTGCCCGGCGTGCAGGACACGGCCAAGGCCAAGGACATCCTGGGCCGCACCGCGACCCTGGAAGTGCGGATGGTGGACGAAAGCACCGAGGCGCGCTCGGCCGAGCTGGGCACCGGCCCGGTGCCGTTCGGCTCCGAGCGCTATCTGGAGCGCAACGGCCAGCCGGTGATCGTCAAGCGCCAGGTCATCCTCACTGGCGACAACCTGACCGACGCCCAGCCGGGTTTCGACGGCCAGACCCAGGAGGCCGCCGTGCACCTGACGCTGGACGCCAAGGGCGCGCGCATCTTCCGCGACATCACCCGCGAGAACATCGGCAAGCGCATGGCCATCCTGCTGTTCGAAAAGGGCAAGGGCGAAGTCGTCACCGCGCCGGTCATCCGCGGCGAGATCGGCGGCGGCCGGGTCCAGATTTCCGGCAGCATGACCACCGAGGAGGCCAACCAGACAGCGCTGCTGCTGCGGGCCGGCTCGCTGGCCGCGCCGATGGAGATCATCGAGGAATTCACCATCGGCCCGACGCTGGGCGCGGAGAACATCACCAAGGGCTTCCACAGCGTGGCCTGGGGCTTCGCCATCATCTGCGCGTTCATGGCCATGTATTACATGCTGTTCGGCGTGTTCTCGGGCATCGCGCTGGCCGTCAACCTGCTGCTGCTGGTGGCGGTGCTGTCGATGCTGCAGGCGACCTTGACGCTGCCGGGCATGGCCGCCATGGCGCTGGCGCTGGGCATGGCCATCGATTCCAACGTGCTGATCAACGAGCGCGTGCGCGAGGAGCTGCGACTGGGGGCTTCGCCGCAAGCGGCCATTCATGCCGGATACGACCGGGCCTGGAACACCATCTTCGACTCCAACATCACCACCCTGATCGCCGGCCTCGCGTTGCTGGCGTTCGGCTCGGGCCCTGTGCGCGGCTTTGCCGTCGTTCACTGCATCGGCATCCTGACTTCGATGTTCTCGGCGGTGTTCTTTTCGCGCGGCCTGGTGAACCTCTGGTATGGCCGCAAGAAGAAGCTCAAGGCCGTTTCGATCGGCACGGTCTGGCGGCCGGACGCCGATGGCGCTATAACCAAGGCCGAGTAGAGGAACGGACAAATGGAATTCTTCAAGATCCGGCGCAGCATTCCCTTCATGGAAAACGCGCTGGTGTTCAACATCATCTCGTTCCTGACGTTCGCCCTGGCGGTGTTCTTCCTGGTGACGCGCGGCTTGCACCTGTCGGTCGAGTTCACCGGCGGCACCGTGATGGAGGTCGGCTACTCGCAGGCGGCGGATGTCGAGCGGGTGCGCCGCACCGTATCGGGACTCGGCTTCACCGACGTGCAGGTCCAGAATTTCGGCACCTCGCGCGACGTGCTGATCCGCCTGCCGGCGCAAAAAGGCGTCAGCTCGGCCCAGCAGAGCGACCAGGTGTTCACGGCGCTGAAGGCCGAAGACCCCGGCGTCACCCGGCGGCGCACCGAGTTCGTCGGGCCGCAGGTCGGGGAGGAGCTGGCAACCGATGGCCTGAAGGCGCTGGCGATGGTCGTGGCGGGCATCATGATCTACCTGGCGTTTCGCTTCGAATGGAAGTTCGCGGTCGCCGCCATCATCGCCAACCTGCACGACGTGGTGATCATCCTGGGGTTCTTCGCCTTCTTCCAGTGGGAGTTCTCGCTGGCCGTGCTGGCCGCCGTGCTGGCGGTGCTGGGGTATTCCGTGAACGAGTCGGTGGTGATCTTCGACCGGATCCGCGAGAACTTCCGCCGCTACCGCAAGATGAACACGGTGCAGATCATCGACAACGCGATCACCTCCACCATCAGCCGCACCATCATCACCCACGGCTCGACCCAGATCATGGTGCTGTCGATGCTGCTGTTCGGCGGCCCCACGCTGCACTACTTCGCCATGGCGCTGACCATCGGCATCCTGTTCGGCATCTACTCCTCGGTGTTCGTGGCGGCGGCGATCGCGATGTGGCTGGGCGTCAAGCGCGAGGACATGGTCAAGTCGGCGCCGCGCAAGGACGAAGACCCCAACGATCCCAACGCGGGCGCTACCGTCTGATGTCCGCTCCCACGCTCACTTCGTTCGCTGCCCCCCAAGGGGGGCCAGCCCACCTTGGGAGCGGCCCGGCAGTGGGCTGAGACGGACGTGAACGCACCGCAACTGCCCCCTGAGTCCGGCGCGCGGATAGCGCGTCAGGCGCGCGAGCAGTTCGTGGCCCACGCCCAGGCCTGCCTGGCGCCGATGGCGCAGGCGATTCGCAGCCGGCTGTCGGAGATGGCGCAGTCCGGCGCCGGCTCGCGCGAAATGCAGGAGCGCCGCGACGCGATGATGGATTTCGATCGCAAGGGCGGCACTTGGGTGGTCGCCACCCAGAAAGCCTGGCAAAAGGCGCTGGCGCCGCCCACCGCCACGACGCGCATCCGCCTCGGCGCGATCAACCTGGAGCTGATCGGCGACGAAGTGGTCGAGCGCAAGATCCTCTCGTCGAGGCTGGCCCAGGCGATTGCCGAGAAGTCATCCTGGGAACTCAACGAGCTGCGCGTGCGCATGCAGTACCTGGAAGGCGAGGACGAGCCGGCCGACACCGATGTCTTGCGCCCCGAAGCCCTGAGCCAGCTGCTGGTCGAGCAATGGGGCAACGCGGGGCTCACCCGCGAAGCCTGGACCCTCATCCAGGACGTGATCCAGCGCAGCGTCCTGGAACACCTGCCGCAGGCCTACCGGCTGACCAATGAATTCCTGGTGTCCCAGGGCATCGTGCGCGACATCGACCTGAGCACCCGGGTCAAGCGTGGCGCGTCGGCGGCCGTACCCAGGAGGTCCGACACCGGCTCGGGCGACGGCCCGTCGGGGTCCGGTGGTGGCGCGGCGGGCCGCGCCGGGTCGGGCGGGGGGCGAAGCGGTTCGCCGGCGCAAGGCGGCCCGGCGGGCGCCTCGGGTGACGTGCCAAGCGGGCCTTCGGAAGGCGTCGCCGACGAAACCCGCCTGATGACTTCGACGCCGCCGCTGGCGCGCGCCCGGATGCGCGCCACCGGCGTGCTGGGCCAGCTGAAGCGGCTGCTCGGCGAGCGGGTGGCCGGCTTCGACGGTAGCCCGGCGACGCGGCCCTCGCCGGCGCTGGCCGAAGCCCTGTCGCAGCAGCAGGTCACCCAGGTCCAGGCCAGCCAGTTCGCCGCCGAAGACGAAGCCGTGATGGTCTACGACGACGCCGCGGTGCAGCAGGTGGCGGTCGACCTGCGGCAGCGCACCGGCGAGCTCAAGAAAAAAGCCGCCACCTCCAGTGAAAAGGCGATCATCGAGATCGTGGCGCTGATGTTCCAGAGCATCCTGGCCGAGGAGCGCATCCCGCCGGCGATCCGGGTCTGGTTCGCCCGCCTGCAGATGCCGGTGCTGCGGGTGGCCATCGCCGAGCCCGAGTTCTTCGGTTCGCTCGAGCATCCGGCGCGCCAGCTGATCGATCGCATGGGATCGTGCGTCATGGGCTTCGATTCCGCCGCCATCGGCGGCAGCGCACTCGAAGTGGAAATCAAGCGGGTGGTGCAGGTGATCGAGCAGTATCCGGAGACCGGGCGGCGGGTGTTCCAGCTGGTCTACGACGAGTTCCAGAAGTTCCTTTCGCGCTTCCTCACCGAGAAGGCGCCGACCCAGCGGCTGGTCAGCGTGGCCCAGCAGGTGGAGCAGAAGGAAACCCTGGCGATCCAGTACACCATCGAGATGCGAAGCATGCTGGCCGACATGCCGGTGCGAGAAGAGATCCGCGAATTCCTCTTCAAGGTATGGGCCGAGGTGCTGGCGGTCGCCGGGGTCAAGAACGGCCCCCAGCACGAAGACACTCTGGCGCTGAAGAAGTCGGCCACCGATCTGGTGTGGGCCGCCAGCGCCAAGCCCAATCGGGCCGAGCGTGCCCGCGTCATCCAGGATCTGCCGCAGTTGCTGCACCGCCTGCGCCAGGGCATGACGCTGGTGGGCATCCAGGGCAAGGCGCAAGAGGCCCACATCAAGGTCATCGGCGACACCCTGGCCGATGCCTTCCTGTCGAAGACCGAGGCCATCGCGCAAAGCCGCATCGAGGCGATGGCCCAGCGCCTGGCGCATCTCGAAGACTACGTCGCCAAGGACCCGGCCACCGACCTGCCGCTGGACGCCGAGAGCATAGAGCTGATGCTGGGCATCGATGCCTCGATGATCGAAGTGGTGGCCGACGGCGGCTCGCGCCCGAGCGCGGGCATGCTGGCCTGGGCCGCTGAACTGCAGCTGGGCAACTGGTTTGCGCTGGACCATAACGGCGCCACGACGCAGGTCCAGTACGCCTGGCGCAGCGAACGCAAGCAGCTCCACCTGTTTGCCGCGCCGGGCGGGCGCAGCTACCTGATCCAGCTGCGCCGGCTGGCGGCGTACCTGCAGGCCGGCTTGCTGCTGCCGGCCGAAGAGGAAGGCCTGACGGTGCGGGCCACCCGTGACGCCCTGGCCAAGCTCGACGCGAATCCGGAACGGTTGTTGCAGTGAGAGAGCGGGCTGGTCCCTAGCCTTAATGTGCCATCCTGCCGTCGGCCGGATCGCACAATTCGTCGAGGATCAGCGCGTCGGGCTCCTGGCCGAAACTCCAGTAAACCATCAGCACGATGATCTTGAGGTCATCGAGCGAAACCGGATCGCCGGGCGCGGCCATGGCCCGCTCGATCACGATCTCGCGCATAGCGGCCGGCAGCACGCCGGACGACTCGAGAAACGAGACGAACCCCAGGCATTGCGCGCCCAGATGGTCCTGCTCGGCCACCGAGTACACCCGCATGCTGGAGGCCGACTGGGGGCCTGCCGGCGTGGCCAGCGTGCTCTCGGGCGACGGCAGTTCGGGCGCCGCGACGCTTTGCGCCGCCAGGTTCAGGCCGTCCAGCCAGACCAGAGCCTCCTGGATTTCATCGGCCTCGAAACCGTGGGCGCTGAGCCTGCGACCGAGTTGTTGCAACTCGGGGCAGGCATCGCCGCGCCAGTAGTGTTCGTAGACGAAAACGAGCACTTCAAACATGCCTCAATATAGCCCAGATCGGCTGCGTTCGCGGTAACCCTTGCCGCGTGTTGCGGCGGCGCCTCGGACCACCGTCGGACCGTTCCCAAGGTGGACTGGGGCCCCCTCGCGTCAGGCCGCGCCGACCCGCTGAAACAGCCCGCCCGGCAAGCGGGCCAGATCGCCTTGCAGTTCCAGTTCCAGCAGCTTGGCCTGCAGCAGCGCTGCCGTCATGCCGGTGCGCGCGACCAGCGCGTCGATGCCGACCGGATCGAAGCCGAGGGCGGCGAGCAGACCGCTTTCAGCGCCGGCTGTCGCCTCCGGCAAATCCAGCTCCGGCTCGGCCGCCGGCTGCGGGCGATGGCCGGCTGGAAGGAAATCTTCCAGCACGTCCTGTGCCGTCTCGACCAGCTTGGCGCCCTGCTTGAGCAGCGCATGGCAGCCGCGCGACTGCGGGGAATGGATCGAGCCCGGAATGGCAAACACGTCCTTGCCTTGCTCGGCCGCCTGCGTGGCGGTGATGAGCGAACCCGATTTGAGCGCCGCCTCGACCACCACCGTGCCGCGGCTGAGCGCGGCGATGATGCGATTGCGCCGGGGAAAATTGGGCGCTAGCGGTGCGGTGCCCAGCGGGTACTCGCTGACCAGCAAACCATTCCGGGCGATGCGGTGCGACAGTTCCAGGTGCTGGCGCGGGTAGACCCGGTCCAGGCCGGTGCCCACCACCGCAATCGTCGCCAACCCGCCCTCGGGGGCTGCTTCCAGCGCGCCTTCATGGGCGGCGCCATCCACCCCCAGCGCCAGCCCCGACACCACCGTGAGGCCGGCACGCGCAAAGCATTGGGCAAAGCTGCGGGCATTGGCCAGTCCCTGGGGCGTCGGATTGCGGCTGCCGACGACGGCGATGGCTTGTGGCCAGTTCGCGGGTATGCGGCCCATGAGGTACAGCATCAGCGGCGGATCCGCGGTTTCGAGCAAGGAAGGCGGGTAGCCCGCGTCGGCCAGCGTGACCACCCGGCGCGAGCCGGGCAGCGCGTCCAGCCACTGCAAAGTGGCCTCTAGCTGCGCGGCGAGCAGCGGTGGCTCGCCCGCCAGCGCCTGGGCCTGAGCCACCGGCACCACTTGCTGCAGCGCCTCGACCGTTTGCGTAAACAGATTGGCCGGCAGGCCGAACGCTGCCAGCAGGCGCCGCGCCGCGCCATTGCCCACGCCCGGCGTCAAGGCCAGTCGCAGCCAGCCGGCCAGCTCGGCACGCTCCATGGGCCGCCTCGATGCCGCCTAACGGCGCGGGTTGACGACCTCGTCGCCCACCTTGACCGTGTCGCTGATTTCCAGGATCAGGGCGTAGGAGAGCTTCTCGAAGGGGCGGAACACCATCATCAGGCCGTTGCGCTCACCGGGCAGCTTGATCGGCGTGCGCTCGCCGGCCTGGGAGCGGTCGATGCGCCGGTCGCCCTCTTTCAGGATCGCCAGCACGTGGCCGGTTTCGATGCCGTCGGCCGTGCCCCGGTTGATCACCACCACCTGGCTCTGCCCCGCGACCGAGACCGCATCCCCATAGATCGAGACGATGGTGGCGTCGACCGGGCGGGCGGGAGCGTGCGGCACGTAGCTGAGAAACTGGCGCGGCGGCTCGGGCAGCAGCCGGTCGCCGACGCGCATTTCTTCCTTGGCCGACACGATGTCGATGGTGGCCGGCACGATCATCTTTTCCTGGTCGCCGCTGGCGGTTCTCGCCATTTCGGTGGTTTCGCTGCGCACCAGCGATGCCTTGCCGACGTATTGCGCCTCGTAGCCCAGGATGCTGCGCGTCAGCGGATCCTTCAGGGGCTTGGCATTGCGGAACACCCGGTAATCGTCGCTGCGGCCGGCGACCCGCTGTGTCAGCGGCGCGGCGGCGTTGCCGCGGGCATAGGCCCGGTCGCCGCGGGTGATCAGCACGCGATTCTCGGGCGCGGCCACGATGCGCGGCGCGCGAAGCAGCTCGGCCTCGTCGATGATCACCGGCTCGGCCAGGAAGGCTTCGATCAGGTGCGACTTGATGGTGGGCAGCGCCGCGTCGGCCAGCGGCTCGATGCGGGTTCGGGGCGACACGCGAATGGTTTCGGTGGGAATGTCGCCGGCACCGCCGCCTTGCGCCGCGCCGCGCACCCGCAGCCGGGCACGGCCTTCGGAGCGTTCCAGCACCAGCTGCTGGCCCGGGTAGATGCGGTGCGGGTCGCGCACTTCCTGGATGTTCATGCCCCACAGCTCGGGCCAGCGCCACGGGCTGGTGAGGAACAGGCCGGAGATGGCCCACAAGGTGTCGCCGCGCTTGACGGTGTAGTCGTCAGGCGCGTTGGGAGCGAGTTCGGACAGCGGCACGCCGGCCTGCGCGACCTGTTCCGCCGTGGAGCGCTGCCCCGGCGTGACGGGCAGACTCTGCGCCAGCGCAGACCCTGTCGGCAGCCCGCCCGCGAGCGCGGCCACGGCGGCCAGCGCGGCGGCCGCCTTGAGCGCATCGGCGCGCAGTCCCTGAGCCTTGGCGGTTGCCGTCATCGGTTTCTTGCTGTGTTTTTGCATTGCGGGCTGCGACAGTCCGGCCGGGCCGAAGGCAGTCGAAAGTCTTGACAAAGTACTGGCGATTCTGCGCTCAAGCCCTTGATTGGGCAACGTTTATGGCGCGTGTGCCGTGCCAGGAAAGCCAAAAGTAGCGAAAATAGCGACACCTTCGGCTTTTTGCCGTCGCGTCATGCTGCCAAAAAAATGGCCGCGGCGCGGCGAGGCCCTAGAGGCAACATTCAGGCACCATGGCACTTCTTCCTATTCTTTGCTATCCGGATCCGCGGCTGCACACGGTCGCCAAGCCCGTCCCGGCCGTCGACGCGCGCATCAAAAAGCTCGTGGCCGACATGCTGGAAACCATGTACGACGCCAACGGCATCGGGCTGGCCGCGACGCAGGTCGACGTGCACGAGCGGCTGGTCGTCGTCGACATCTCCGAGCAACGCAACCAGCCGCTGGTGCTGATCAACCCCGAGCTCACCTGGGCCAGCCCCGACAAGCAGATCAGCGACGAAGGCTGCCTGTCGGTGCCGGGCATCTACGACGGGGTCGAGCGCTCGGCATCGATCCGGGTCGCCGCCCTGGACGGCGAGGGCCGGCAAAGGACGGTGGAGGCCGAGGGCATCCTGGCCGTGTGTATCCAGCACGAGATGGACCACTTGCTGGGCAAGGTGTTCGTCGAATACCTGTCGCCGCTCAAGCGCAACCGCATCAAGAACAAGATGCTGAAGGCGCGCCGGGAAACCGAGCGGGCCTGATTCCCAGCGAAAGGCGTTCACATCATGCGCAAGTTGCTGTCGGTTCTTTTCGCCGCGCTGCTGGCCGGCTGCGCGGGCAATCTGTTCAGCGGCTACGACATTGCAGCGGGCACGCCCCGGCAGGCGGTGATCGAGCGGATGGGCGCGCCCCATCGGGTGGTGCGCCTGGCGACCGGTGAGCGCCTGCAGTACAGCCTTCAGCCCTACGGCCAGCATGCGTGGATGGTGGACCTGGATTCCGCCGGCCGGGTGGTGCAGGCGCGGCAGGTTCTGACCGAAGGCAACTTCCACCGCATCGAGATCGACAAGTGGACGCGCGACGATGTCGAACGCGAGTTCGGCCGGCCCGCCTGGGTCGATGGTGTCGCCAGCTGGCGCGGCCCGATCCTGACCTATCGCTGGCGCGACACGGTGAACAGCGACATGTTCTACTGGGTCTACCTGGACGAGGCCAACGTGGTGCGGCGTGCCCACCCGGGCATGGAATTCGTCAACGCGCCCAACGACCGCAACTGAAAGACTGGCAGCCTGAAACCGATGCGCGTCATCTTCGCGGGTACGCCCGAGTTTGCCCGCGTGGCGCTGGAGCGGCTGCACCGCGCAGGCTTCGCCATTGCGCTGGTGCTGAGCCAGCCGGACCGCCCGGCCGGGCGCGGCATGAAGCTGCAGCCGTCGCCGGTCAAGCGCTACGCGCTGGAGCACGGCCTGCCGGTGGCCCAGCCGCGCGGCCTGCGGTTCGATGGCAAGTACCCGCAGGACGCCGAGGTGGCCCGGGCCGCGATCGAGGCCGCGGCGGCCGACGTGATGGTGGTCGCCGCCTACGGGCTGATCCTGCCGCAGTGGGTGCTGCAGGCGCCCTCCAGAGGTTGCCTGAACATCCATGCCTCGCTGTTGCCGCGCTGGCGCGGCGCCGCGCCGATTCACCGGGCCATCGAAGCGGGCGACGCCGAGACCGGCGTCACCATCATGCAGATGGATGCCGGCCTGGACACCGGCGACATGCTGCTGGTCGAACGAGTGCCCATTGGGCAGGGCGAGACCACCGGCTCGCTGCATGACAAGCTGGCCGTGCTGGGCGGGCGAATGATCGTCGAGGCGCTCGAGCTGGCCGCCTGTGGCGGCCTGTCGCCCGTCGCCCAGCCGCAGCAGGGCGTGACCTACGCCCACAAGATCGACAAGGCCGAGGCCGCCATCGACTGGTTGCAACCGGCCGACGCGATCGCGCGCCGTATCCGTGCGTTCGATCCGTTTCCCGGCGCCCACGGCCTGATGGCCGGCGAGGCCCTCAAGCTCTGGGCCGCCGAAGCCGTGCCCTGCCCCGCCTCGGGCGACCCTGGGGGCGGCGCGCCGGGCAGCGTGCTGGCGGTCGAGCCGGCCGGCGTGGTGGTGCGCTGCGGCAGTGGCTGCCTGCGGCTGACGCAGCTGCAGCGCCCCGGCGGCAAGCGGCTTGCCGTGGCGGATTTCCTGCGCGGCTTCGAGCTGCGCCGCGGCATGGCTTTCGACATCGCCGGCCCGTCGGCGCCCGCCTGATGTTTTTCCTGCGCGCCAACTACAGCCATCCGGCGTTCCGCATCGCTGCCCGCGAAATGGCGCCGCTGGCGACCGGCATCGCCGCCTGGGGCCTGATGACCGGGGTGGCGATGGTCAAGTCCGGCATGAGCGTCATCGAGGCGCTGGCCATGACTTTCCTGGTCTACGCCGGCAGCTCGCAGCTGGCCGCGATTCCGCTGATCGTGGCCGGGGCGCCCGCCTGGGTCATCCTGGCGACCGGCTTTTGCGTCAACCTGCGCTTCGTGGTGTTCAGCCTGCATCTGCGGCCTTACCTGATGCACCAGCCGCGCTGGCGGCGGATGGTCCACGGCTACCTGACGGCCGACATGAGCTATGCGATGTTCACGCGCCGATTCCCCGAGCCGCCGCAGGGCCCCGCCGAAGGTCGCGAGCAGGAGGCCTTCCTGGCAGGCAACTACGCCATCACCTGGATCAGCTGGATGGGCGCCAGCGTGGCCGGGATCGGACTGGGCAACCTCATCCCCACGGCCTGGGGCCTGGGCTTCGCGGGCGTGCTGTGCCTGATCGGCATCCTGTGCTCGCTGGCCAATACGCCCTTGCGGCTGTTGTCGGCCGTGCTGGCCGGCGCCACCGCCGTGGCGGTCTACGCCCTGCCCCTCAAGCTGAATATCGTGGTGGCGATCAGCCTGGCCGTGCTGGCGAGCTTCTGGCTGGAAAAGGCCGGCGAGGCCGGGCGCCGGTCACAGGTGCCGGGATGAGCGGGCGCACCGACCTGTGGACGCTGGCGGTGATCGCCGGCCTGGCCGGCGTGACGGTGCTGACCCGGTGTTTCTTCTTCATCCTCGACCGGCCGTGGAGCTTGCCGGGCTGGGCTCACCGGGCCTTGCAGTACGCCCCGGTGGCGGCCTTGGCCGGCGTCATCGCGCCGGAGGTGGTGATGCTCGGTGGCCAGGTGGTGGGGACCTGGCAGGACGCCCGCCTGTTTGCCGCGCCGGTCGGCGCACTGGTGTACTTCTGGCGCCGCAGCGTGCTGCTCACCATCGTGGCCGGCATGGCCGTGTACCTTCCGTTGCACCTGGGGCTCGGCTGGTAACCCGGGCGTAAGGGGTAATCCTAGAATTGCAGGTTTCGTCCGAGCGATTCACCCATGAACGTCCTGCGCTTCTCCGATCTCTGTGCCCAAGGCAAGGCCGCCGGCCAACGCGTCTTCATCCGCGCCGACCTCAACGTGCCGCAGGACGAGGCGGGCAATATCACCGAAGACACCCGGGTGCGCGCCTCGGTGCCGTGTATCGAGATGGCGCTGCAAGCCGGCGCCGCGGTGATGGTGACCTCGCATCTGGGGCGGCCCACCGAGGGCGAGTTCAAGCCGGCCGACTCGCTGGCGCCAGTGGCCCGCCGGCTGGGCGAGCTGCTGGGGCGTGAGGTGCCGCTGGTGCGCGACTGGGTCGAAGGCGTGCCGGTCGAGCCGGGCCGACTGGTGCTGCTGGAAAACTGCCGCCTCAACAAGGGCGAGAAGAAGAACAGCCCTGAACTCGCGCAGAAGATGGCGGCCCTGTGCGACATCTTCGTGCACGACGCGTTTGGCACCGCCCACCGGGCCGAAGCGTCGACCTACGGCATCGCCCAGTACGCTCCGATCGCTTGCGCCGGCCCGCTGCTGGCGGCTGAAATCGACGCCATCGGCAAGGCCCTGGCCCATCCGAAGCGGCCGCTGGCGGCCATCGTCGCCGGCTCGAAGGTGTCCACCAAGCTGACGATCCTGCAAGCGCTGGCGCGCAACGTCGACCAGCTGATCGTGGGCGGCGGCATCGCCAATACCTTCCTCCTGGCGGCCGGCCTGCCGATCGGCAAGTCGCTGGCCGAGCGCGAACTGGTGGCTGAGGCTCGCGCCGTGATCGAGGCGATGAAGGCCCGCGGCGCCGCGGTGCCCATTCCCACCGACGTGGTGACGGCCAAGACCTTCGCCGCCGATGCGCAGGCCGAGGTGAAGGCGGCGACGGCGGTCGAGGACGACGACCTGATCCTGGACATCGGCCCCGAAACAGCGCGCAAGCTGGCGCAGCAGCTCATGTCGGCCGGCACCATCGTGTGGAACGGCCCCGTCGGCGTGTTCGAGTTCGAGGCTTTCGCCCACGGCACCGAAACCATCGCCCGTGCCATCGCGCAGTCGCCGGCTTTCAGCATCGCCGGCGGCGGCGACACGCTCGCGGCCATCGCCAAGTACGGCATCGAAAAGCAGGTGGGCTACATCTCCACCGGCGGCGGCGCCTTCCTGGAAGTGCTGGAAGGCAAAACGCTGCCCGCGTTCGAAATTCTGGAAAAGCGGGCGAACGGTTAATGCTGTCTCACCTTCTTTGGCCTGTTGCAGGGCGTTTTGGTTGCTCACCTGTAACGCCTTCTCGGCGAGAATCGAAGACCTGATCACACGAAAGACGCCCTATGGCCCGTCGCGCCACCAAGATAGTTGCCACCCTCGGCCCGGCCTCCAGCGATCCCGCGCTGCTCGAGCAGATGATCCGCGCCGGGGTGAACGTGGTGCGCCTGAATTTCAGCCACGGCAAGGCCCAGGACCACATCGATCGCGCCAACCTGGTGCGCGAAGCCGGCCAGCGCGCCGGCCGCGAGGTGGCCATCATGGCCGACCTGCAGGGGCCGAAGATCCGCGTGGGAAAGTTTGCCGACGGCAAGATCTTCCTCGAGCCGGGAATGAAGTTCGTGCTCGACGCCTCGCGCTCGGAGCCGGGCGACCTGCAGGGCGTGGGCCTGGACTACAAGGAGCTCCCGCGCGACGTCAAGGCCGGCGACCTGCTGCTGCTCAATGACGGACTGATCGTGCTGACGGTGGACGCGGTGCGCGGCGAGCAGGTGCGCACCACCGTCAAGCTGGGCGGCGAACTGTCCAACAACAAGGGTATCAACAAGATGGGCGGCGGCCTGACGGCGCCGGCGCTCACCGCCAAGGACATGGAAGACATCCGCACCGCGATGAGCTTCCAGGCCGACTACGTAGCAGTGAGCTTTCCCAAGACCGCCACCGACATGGAGATGGCCAGGCAGCTATGCAACGTGGCTGGCGCGGAGTACCGCCACAAGCCCGGGCTGATCGCCAAGATCGAGCGGGCCGAGGCCATCCCCAATCTCGAATCCATCCTCAAGGCCAGCGACGGCATCATGGTGGCGCGCGGCGACCTGGCCGTGGAAGTGGGCAACGCCGCCGTGCCGGCCCTGCAAAAGCGCATGATCCGAATGGCCCGGGAGCACGACAAGGTGGTGATCACCGCGACCCAGATGATGGAGTCGATGATCACCAACCCGGTGCCGACCCGGGCCGAGGTCAGCGACGTCGCCAACGCGGTGCTCGATGGCACCGACGCCGTGATGCTGAGCGCCGAAACCGCGGCCGGCAAATACCCGCTGGAAACCATCGTCGAAGTCGCCAACATCTGCTCGGAAGCCGAAAAAGCCGAAGACGTGAAACTCGACGCTGATTTCACCGGCATGACCTTCGGGCGCATCGACCAGTCGATCGCGATGGGGGCCCTGTTCACCGCGCACCACCTGGGCTGCAAGGCGATCGTGGCCCTGACCGACTCCGGCTCCACGCCGTTGTGGATGAGCCGCCACCGCATCCACATCCCGATCTATGCGCTCACCCCCAAGCTGGTCACCCAGCGCAAGATGGCGCTGTACCGCAACGTGCGGCCGCTGCTGATGGACCAGAGTGCCGAGCGCGACATGGCGCTGGGTGATGCCGAGGCCCATCTCAAGCGCCGCGGCATCGTCGCCAGCGGCGACATCTACGCCATCACCTGCGGCGAGCCGATGGGCGCGCCCGGCGGCACCAACATGCTCAAGATCTGCCGGGTGACCTGATACTGGCAGGCACCATAAGCTCATCCGGAACGTGAGCCCCAAGGCGCGGGGCAGCGGGTAAAATCGGGCTCAGTTACCACCCGGTTACGGCGCTCAGCGCCGCACCGTCCGCCTGCTCATCAACATCGGACCTTCAACATGCCCATCGTTTCCATGCGCGAACTGCTGGACCATGCCGCCGAGAACGGCTATGGCATCCCGGCCTTCAACGTCAACAACCTCGAGCAAGTCCAGGCCATCATGGAGGCCGCCAAGGAGACCGGCGCGCCGGTGATCATGCAGGCCTCGGCCGGCGCCCGCAAATACGCCGGCGAGGGCTTCCTGAAGCACCTGATCCAGGCCGCCGTCGAGAGCTATCCGGAGATCCCGATCGTCATGCACCAGGACCACGGCCAGAGCCCCGACGTCTGCGCCGGCGCGATCAAGCTGGGCTTTTCCTCGGTGATGATGGACGGCTCGCTGGAGGCCGACGGCAAGACCATCGCCAGCTACGACTACAACCTGGACGTCACCCGCAAGGTGGTGGACATGGCCCACAAGCTGGGCGTCACCGTGGAGGGCGAGCTGGGCTGCCTGGGCTCGCTGGAGACCATGCGCGGCGACAAGGAAGACGGCCACGGCACCGAGTCCACCATGACCCGCGAGCAGCTGCTGACCGACCCCGAGCAGGCCGCCGACTTCGTGCGCCGGACCCAGCTGGATGCGCTGGCCATCGCCATCGGCACCAGCCACGGCGCCTACAAGTTCACCCGCAAGCCCACCGGCGACATCCTGGCGATCGACCGCATCAAGGAGATTCATCGCCGCATTCCCACCACCCACCTGGTGATGCACGGCTCTTCCAGCGTGCCGCAGGACCTGCTGGCGGTGATCCGCCAGTACGGCGGCGACATGAAGGAAACCTACGGCGTGCCGGTCGAGGAAATCCAGGAGGCCATCAAGCACGGTGTGCGCAAGATCAACATCGACACCGACATCCGGCTGGCGATGACGGCCGCGATCCGCAAGTACATGGGCGAAAACCCCGACAAGTTCGATCCGCGCGACTACCTCAAGCCGGCCCGCGAGGCCGCCAAGCAGATCTGCAAGCAGCGCTACATCGAGTTCGGCTGCGAAGGGCAGGCCGGCAAGATCAAGGCGCACAACCTGCAGGTCATCGCCGCCAAGTACGCCCAGGGCGAGCTGGCCCAGGTCGTGCACTGAGCCGGTTGGTCATAATCCCCGGGCCCGTTGTTCAACGGGCCTTTTTTCTTTGACAGGCCCCATGACCTCGCCCCTTCACACCTCCGCCCTCGCTTCGCTGCCGCTGCTCGCCCGGGGCAAGGTGCGCGACAACTATGCCGTCGGCACCGACCGCATCCTCATGGTGGCCAGCGACCGGCTGTCGGCCTTCGACGTCATCATGGGCGAACCGATTCCCGGCAAGGGCGAGCTGTTGACGCGGATGGCGCTGTTCTGGTTCGCCCGGCTCGGGCACCTGTGCCCGAATCACCTGACCGGCGAGGCTCCCGAAAGCGTGGTGACGCCAGCCGAGGTGGCGCAGGTGACGGGGCGCTCGATGCTGGTCAAGCGGCTCAAGCCGATTCCGGTCGAGGCCGTGGTGCGCGGCTACCTGGCCGGCAGCGGCTGGAAGGAGTACCAGGAATCGCAGGCGGTCTGCGGCGTCCAGCTGCCGCCCGGCCTGAAGAACGCGGGCAAGCTGCCGGCGCCGATCTTCACGCCGGCCGCCAAGGCAGCGGCCGGGGAGCACGACGAGAACATCTCCTACGAGCGCGTGGTCGAGATGATCGGCGCCGACCTGGCCTCGCGCATCCGCGACATCAGCATCGCCATCTACAACGAGGCCGCCGCCATCGCGCTGGGCAAGGGCATGATCATTGCCGACACCAAGTTCGAGTTCGGCCTGGACGACGCGGGCACGCTGGTGCTGATGGACGAAGTGCTGACGCCCGACTCGTCGCGCTACTGGCCGGTGGAAGGCTACGACGAGGCCTATCGCGCGGGCGCCAATCCCCCGAGCTACGACAAGCAGTTCGTGCGCGACTGGCTGGAGCAGGTGCGGATCAACGGCAAGCCCTGGGACAAGACGCCGCCGGCGCCGCGGCTGCCGCAGGACGTGATCGACAAGACCGCGGCCAAGTACCGCGAGGCGCTGCAGCGCCTCGCGGCCTGAGCCGCCCTCGGGCGCTCAGGCTGTCTCTTTAACTCAACACCACGCTGGAGAGCCGGCGGCGGTAGCTCGCCACCACCGGATCGTCCGGGGGAATCTGGCCTTCCGCCACCTTGGGCTTGGGCGGCTCGATGACGTCGAGGACGGCGATGTAGGTCTTGCGGGCGAGGTCCTCGCCCCAGGCTTTGTCGCGCATCAGGATTTCCAGCAGTTCGTCCATGGCATCGGTCCAGCGGCGCTGCGCCATCAGCAGGCGCGCCCGGGCGAAGCGGGCGTCGAAGTCGCGCTTGTCGGCGGCGATCCGGGCGTCGCAGGCGGCGCTTTCCTGGGCCGCGTTCGGCAGGCCCTCGGCGAAGTCGATGGCATCCATCCATCGCTGCAGCGAGTCGAAGCGCCGCACCAGGGCGGTCTTGCCGATCACCGGGGCGAAAGCCACCTTGGCGTCGTCGCTGCGCCCGGCGAGCAGCAGCGCCTTGACGTAGTCGAAGCGGGCGTCGTCGTTGGCCGCATCGGCTTCCACCGCCTGTTGCAGCCTTTCGAGCTGGGCGGCGGGGTCGAGGTCAACTTCAGGTTCTTCGGCCACCGGTTCCTCGTCGGCCGGGGCGGCGGCCGGCACGTGCTTGTCGAGGAACTCCTTGATCTTGCCCTCGGGCAGGGCGCCCATGAAACCGTCCACCGGCTGGCCGTTCATGAGCAGGACGCAGGTAGGAATGCTGCGCACGCCAAAGGCGCCGGCGAGCTGCTGCTCCTGGTCGGAGTCGATCTTGACCAGCTTGAAGCGCCCGGCGTAGTCGGCCTCCAGCTTTTCCAGCAACGGCCCGATGACCTTGCAGGGGCCGCACCAGGGCGCCCAGAAGTCCACCAGCACCGGCAGGGTCATCGAGGCGGCGATGACCTCGTCTTCGAAGTTTTCTAGGGTGACGTCAATCATTCGGGTTAACTCGGGCTGAAACCTTAAAATTCAATCTTTAGGAATTCTATGAACTCCCACACGTACGACCTTCGCCGCCCCTCTAGGGGCCTCGCCGCCGCCCGGGCGGCTCTGCAGGAGGCCCAATGAGCCCGGTGCGGGTCGGCGTGGTGATGGGCTCCAGCAGTGACTGGGAGACCTTGCAGCACGCAGTGGCGATTCTCCAGGAATTCGGCGTCGCCCACGAAGCCCGCGTGCTGTCGGCCCATCGCATGCCCGACGACATGTTCGCCTACGCGCAGGAAGCGGCGGGCCGCGGCCTGAAGGCAATCATCGCCGGAGCGGGCGGGGCAGCCCACCTGCCTGGCATGCTGGCGGCCAAGACCGCCGTGCCGGTGCTGGGCGTGCCGGTGGCGGGCAAGCACCTGCAGGGCGTGGATTCGCTGCACAGCATCGTGCAGATGCCCAAGGGCATTCCGGTGGCGACTTTTGCCATCGGCAACGCCGGGGCCGCCAACGCAGCGCTGTTCGCAGTGGCCATGCTGGCCAACGAGGATGCGGCGCTGCGCAGCCAGCTGGACGCCTTTCGCACCCGGCAGACCGAAGCAGCCCGCGCGATGCGCTTGCCGCCCGCACCATGACCGTCCGCGCCATCCTGCCCGGCGCCACGCTGGGCGTCATGGGCGGCGGCCAGCTGGGCCGCATGTTCGTCCATGCCGCGCAGCGCCTGGGCTATTCGACGGCAGTGCTCGACCCCGATCCGGCCAGCCCCGCCGGATTGGTGAGCCATCGCCACATTCAGGCCCCCTATCTCGACCGAGAGGGGCTGGCCGAATTGGCGCAATGCAGCGCGGCCATCACCACCGAATTCGAGAACGTGCCGGCCCCGGCGCTGGCGGCGCTGGCCCTGGAGCGGCCGGTCGCCCCGGGCGCCGAGGCGGTGGCCATCGCCCAGGACCGGGCGCGCGAAAAGGCGCATTTCCAACGCTGCGGCGTGCCTTGCGCCCCGTACGCGCTGATCGAAACAGCGCAGCAGGCGCAACAGGCCGACGCCACCCTGCTGCCGGGCATCCTGAAGACGGCGCGCCTGGGTTACGACGGCAAGGGGCAGGTGCGGGTGGCGACGCGCGAGGCGCTGGTGGCGGCCTGGGACCAGTTGAAGCAGGTGCCGTGCGTACTGGAACGTATGCTGCCGCTGCAAGCCGAATGTTCGGTGGTCGTGGCGCGCGGGCGCGACGGCCAGATGGTGAACCTGCCGGCACAGTCGAACCTGCATCGTGACGGCATCCTGGCCGTGACGCGGGTCCATGCCGATGCCATGGAATCCGAGCAGGCGGCCCAGGCCATCGCCGCTGCCAAGGCGATCGCGCAAGGGCTCGATTACGTGGGCGTGCTGTGCGTGGAGTTTTTCGCGCTGGCCGGCGGTGCGCTGGTGGTGAACGAGATGGCACCGCGCCCGCACAACAGCGGCCACTACAGCCTGGACGCCTGCGACGTTTCGCAGTTCGAGCTGCAGGTGCGCGCCCTGGCCGGCCTGCCGCTGGTGCAGCCGCGGCAGCACAGCCCGGCCGTCATGCTCAATCTGCTGGGCGACTTGTGGGCCCGGCCCGGCGCCGCAGCGGCCGAGCCACCCTGGCACGATGTCCTGGCGTTGCCGGGCGCCCACCTGCACCTGTATGGCAAGGGCGATCCCCGGCCGGGCCGCAAGATGGGGCACCTGACGCTCACCGGCGCCACCCCGGCAGCGGCGCGGGAGACGGCGCTGCGGGCGGCCAAGGTGCTGGGCATCGAGGCCTTCTGAGGCGGGAGACCGATGATCCTCGACGGCACCTCGGCCGAAGCCATCGACCGGGCCGCGCAAGCGCTGGCCCGCGGCGAGCTGGTGGCCTTTCCCACCGAAACGGTCTATGGCCTGGGCGCCGACGCGGGCAGCGACGCGGCCGTGGCCGGGATCTTCAGCGCCAAGGGCCGGCCCAGCGATCACCCGCTGATCGTGCATGTGCGCGACGCTTCGGCAGTGGCGCTGTTCGCAGTCGAAGTGCCGACTTTCGCCCAGCAATTGATGCAGGCCTTCTGGCCCGGGCCGCTGACGCTGATCCTGCACCGCCGCGAGGGTGTAGCCGCAGCCGCAGCGGGCGGACAGCCGACCATCGGGCTGCGCTGCCCGGCGCACCCGGTGGCGCATGCCTTGCTGGTCGCCTGCGCGGCCACCTGGCCGGCCGTGCACGGCCTGGCCGGGCCGAGCGCCAACCAGTTCGGACGGGTCAGCCCGACCACCGCAGCACATGTGCAAAGCGAGTTCGGCGCGGGCTTGCTGGTGCTGGACGGTGGGCCCTGCGACGTGGGGATCGAATCCACCATCATCGATTGCACCCGCGGCGAGCCGGTGCTGCTGCGCCCAGGCATGCTCGGGCGTGAACAGCTCGAAGCGGCCTGCGGCCTGCCGGTGCGCCTGGCCGCCGATCTGCCGGGCCAAGCCCTCCGCGCCTCCGGCACCCTGGAGTCGCACTACGCGCCGGCCGCCCGGGTGCGGCTGATGGACGCACGGGCCCTGCAAACTGCGCTCGACCTGCTGGGCGCCGATGCCGCCGGCATCGCCATCTATTCGCGCGCCATCCTGCAGACGCGCTCCAGCCGCGTGCTGAGGCGGCGCATGCCCGATGACGCTGGCGAGACCGCGCGCCAGCTGTTCGCCGTGCTGCGCGAGTTCGATGCCCAGGGCGTGCGGCTCATCTGGATCGAAACGCCGCCGGAGGCGCCGGGCTGGGAGGGTGTGCGCGACCGCCTGCAACGGGCGGCGGCGGGCTGAGCAGCGGCTCGTTAAACTACCCGCCAGCCTTTACGGAGAAATTCAATGTCATGTCAATGGACGCGCCGGGCCCTGCTGGCGCTGCTGTCCGCTTCAGCCCTGTTCCTGGGCGCCTGCGGTTCCGGGTCGATCGAGTCGCAACTGGAGCCGTCGCGCATCGTGGTGTTCGGCGATGGCATGAGCGATCTCGGCCAGGGCGGCTCGCGCTACACGGTCAATGACGGCGCCGCCATCAACGTCTGGACGCAGGACATGGCCGCGAGGTTCGGCACGGCGCTGACCACGGCGGCGTCCGGCGGCACTTCCTATGCCACGGGCAACGCCCGGATCATCGCCGAGCCGGACGCCGCCGGCAGCACCGCCACGCCGACCGTCAAGGAACAGATCGACACGTTCCTGGCGGGCAGTGCCGCCGGCCCCAGCGATCTGCTGGTCGTCAGCGCCGGCACGTCCGATGTCATTGCCGAAGTGGCGAAGGTCACGGCCGGCACGCAAACGCCTGCCCAGATGATCGGCAACGTCCGGCAGGCCGGCCGCGACATGGCCGCGCAGGTGCGGCGTTTGGTCCTGGGCGGCGCCACCCACGTGGTGGTGATGGGCCCCTACCACCTGGGCAAGTCGCCCTGGGCGCTGACCACTTCCCAGGTCGACCTGTTGACCGATGCCGCGAGCAAATTCAACGAGGAACTGCTGGTCGCGATCGTCGACCTGGGCGCCACGGTGCTCTACATCGACGCCCCGTTGCTGCTCAACCTGATGGTTGCCAACCCGTCCGGCTACGAGCTGCTGAACGTCACCGACCCGGTCTGTATTTCGGTCGATCCCGGCCCGGGTATCGGCATCGGCGCCGGCCAGATCAACTCGGCCCTGTGCACGCCTTCTACGTTGCTGGCCGGCGCCAACCACAATGCTTACATGTTCGCCGATCGCGTCTACCTGGCGCCCCAGGCGCACCGCAAGCTGGGTGAATACGCCCATTCGCGGGTGCGCGAGCGCTGGTGAATCGCGCGGCCCCGAAATGAAAAAGACGCCCCGCGGGGCGTCTTTGTTTTTGCGGCAGGCCTGTCGCCTCCCCGGCCTCAGAGCCAGCCGGCGGCCTGCATCCGGCTGATGACGTGGTCGGCCAGCAGCTTGTAGCCCAGCGGGGTCGGGTGGCCCGTGCTGTCCGCATACAGGAACGTGCGCTGGTGAGCCGCCGGTGTGCTGGCGCCGGTGTAGCCTGCGACGGTGCTGATCGGCGTGCAGGTGAGGGACGACCCTAGCAGCGGATTGTTGGGCGAGGCCGGGTCACAGGCGGGCGTGGTGACCTCCGTCAGGCCAAACGGACCGGGGTTGGCGACCTGTGTGCGAATCTGGGTATAGGCATCGACGTAGAGGGCGGGGGTCCCGCTGAGGCCCGACTGCAACTGGCTGTTGAAGGTGTTGACCAGGGTGTTGATCAGGCCGCGCGTCTGCGCGCTCTGGGTCAGGGCGAACGGCGTCTGGCTGGCGTCCGGCAGGTTGACCACCACCACGTAGCGCGCGCCCTTGGCCAGCACCTGGGACTTGACCAGGGTCGCCAGTTCGGCGCCGGCCTGTCCCATGCTGGCCAGGGCTGCCGCCACGGCGGCATCGGTGGCCGCGGCGCCGCCGGCCGACACTGCCGCCTGCACTTGCGCCGACCAGCCAGCCGCTATCGCCGCACCGACAGCGCCGGCACCACCGGCGGCGGCGCTGCCGATGGCGGCGAAGTTCATGAACAGGTCGTTGGCGCCCGCCAGCACCGTCACCAGGTCGTCGGCGCCGTAAGAGCCGCCGGTCCGCGCGAGATGCGTGCTCATCTGGGTCGCCACCGGGACCGCCATCAGCCCCAGGTTGACCTGGTTGAAGGGCGGCGCCTGCAAGGCCGCGCCATTCGGTCCGATCGGGTGGCTGACCCGTGCGCTGCCCTGGGCGTAGTTGCGGCAACCCGGTACATCTGTGACGGGCGCGCCGGTGAAGCCGGGGATGTTGACCAGAAGGCCCGTCTGCGCCGCACAAGGCGCTGCGGTGCCGGCGCTGGCAGCCACCAGCTCGGTCCAGTTCATGGCGCCGGGGCTGTTGACCGTCCACTTGCCCCCACCGATGGCGGCGACGGTGCCGACGTCGTAGGTGCCCACGTCGCTCAGGCTGTCGCCGAACGACACCGTGGAGGTGAAGCCGACGCCACCCGAGCCGCCGCCACAGGCAGCCAACACCATGGCCGCGCCCAGCGCCGCCAACCTCAGCCTGATCACTCTCATCGGTGCTCCTTGATAAATTAGAACGGTCGTTCGATTTGAACCTGAATGGTAAGGCGGCGCGCCGCCCCGGCCCAGCGGGAAATCACCAACGAGATCTGGTGAGCCGCCTCCAACCGGCGCCTGCGGCAAGCTACCGGTAGCGCAGCTTCATGGCCAGGATCGCCAGGGCCAGCGCCAGCGTGATGGCGTTGGCCGCCACGATCGGCCAGGCCGCCAGCAGCAGCCCATAGGCCAGCCAGAGCGCCACACCGCAGGCGAACACCAGGTACATGCCCAGCGAAATGCCGCTGACGTCGCGGGTGCGGAAGGTGTGCCAGGCCTGCGGGACGAAGCTGCAGGTGGTGAGGAAGGCGGCCAGGTACCCGACCAGTTCCGGCCAGGAAGCACCGGCGCTAGAGGTCACGGGCAGTCCAGTCGATCAGGGCCTCGATCGCCGCGCGCGCGCCTGCAGCCTGCGGATGGTTGGCGATGGCGACCAGCACATAGCGCTTGCCGCTGGCCGCATGCACATAGCCGGCAACGCCGCGCACGTCGCGCAGGCTGCCGGTCTTCAGGTGCGCCAGGCCTGGGGCGTTGGCGCGGCTGCGGCGCAGGGTGCCGTCGACGCCCGCCAGCGGCAGGGACGCCATCAAGTCGGGCATCAGCGGCGAGGCCCACGCGGCTTGCAGCAGCTGAGCCAGCTGTTGCGCCGTGATGCGCTCGTCGCGCGAGAGGCCCGAGCCATTGTCGAACAGGGGCGCTTCGACGCCGCCGAAGCGGGCCAGCCACCATTGGCGCATCAGCTCGCGCGAGCCCTGCCGCGTGCCGCTGCCGTGCTGCTGCAGGCTCAGGGTGAGGAACAGCTGCTGGGCCATCACGTTGTTGCTGAACTTGTTGATGTCGCGCACGACCTCCGCCAGCGCGGGCGATTGCATCTCGAAGGCCGGCGCCAGGCCAAGCGGCACCTGGCCTTCGCGAACCTGGCCGCGCAGGCTGCCGCCCATGTGCTGCCACAGCCCGGCCACGGCTCTTCCGGCAAAGGCGGCCGGGTCGGCAAAGGCGATCGGCCAGGAGCGCTCGCCGCAAGCCGCCGGATAGCCGCCGCCAAAGCGGATCTGCGAGGGATCGCTGAAGTCGGCCCGCAGGGCGCCACGCCAGTCGCCGCACTCTCCGGCTGTCACGGGCACGCTGTAGGGCCGCTGCAGCCCGGCCAGCGGCGGCTCCACATGAAGCTGGGCCTGCCCGCCCAAAGGCGTGAAGGTCATGACCAGCGACCGGAAGTTCAGCAGCAAGGCATCGGGCGCCGCGTTATACGGGCGCAGCGGCTCGCCGTCGAAATCGCCAGGGTGTTGCGAGAAGGCCTCGAAGGCGGTGCGATCCAGCACGATGTCGCCAGCGATGACGCGCACACCCAGGCCTTGCACGCGCCGCAGCAGCAGCCAGAGCCGCTCGGCCACCAGCTTGGGGTCGCCCTGGCCCTTGATGTAGAGGTTGCCTTGCAGGACCCCTTCACGTACGGCGCCGTCCAGGTAAACCGGGGTGGCCCAGGTGAAGGCGGGCCCGAGCAGCTCGAGTCCCGCAAAGGTGGTGGCCAGTTTGGCGAGCGAGGCCGGGTTCACCGGCTCGCCGGCTCGGTGGCTCAGCCGTGGCGCGGCCTTGCCACCGGCCTCCACCACCAGCACCGCCAGCGCGTCCGGCGGCAACCTGGCCCGGGCCAGCGCGCTCTCCACTTCCAGCGGCAAGGCCTGGGCGAGACAGGCCAGCGGGCCCCACAGGACGAGGCAGCAAGCGAGTCGGCGAAGCAGGGTCATGCGGGGATTATCTGGCCCCTCGATAATGGCGGGTTCGCCGAAAGTCACGATTGAACCTGCTCGCCTTCGACACCAGCACTGAAGTCCTTCGCATCGCGGTGCAAGGGGGGCTGGCCGGTACGCAGCCGCTGGAATACGTCGGCGCGGGCGGGGCACAGGCTTCGGCGGCATTGATCCCCGCCATCCAGGAGCTGCTGGCGCGCGCCGGGCTGGAACTGGCCCAGCTCGATGCCATCGCCTTTGGCCGCGGTCCGGGCTCCTTCACCGGCCTGCGCACGGCCTGTTCGGTGGCGCAAGGACTCGCCTGGGGCGTCGGCGTCGCGGTGCTGCCGGTCGATACCTTGCTGGCCGTTGCCGAAGACGCACGCGAGCGGCACGGCGTCCAGCAGGTGGTCGCCGTGCTGGATGCCCGCATGGACGAGGTTTACTGGGCCGCCTACGCCCATGAGGTGGGCCATTGGCGCCAGCAGGGCGAGTTTCGCCTGACGGCGCCCGAGGCGGTGGTGGTTCCAGCGGGCTGGGCCCTGGCCGGCAATGCCTTGCCGGCCTATGGCGAGCGCCTGCCTGCGGCCGCGAAGCGCATCGAGGCCGCGCCAACAGCCGCCGCGCTGCTGCGCCTGGCCCCTGCGCTGTTGGCCGGCGGGGAAGCCGGGCCCGCAGCCGGCGCCCTGCCGCTCTATATCCGCGATAAAGTGGCTCACACGACCGAGGAACGCGCGGTCCTGCGCCAAGCCCGAGCCATCAACCCATGAGTGCCGTTTTCAAAGCTGTCGAAGCCGGGTTCGAGCCCATGACCGAGGCCCGGCTGAGCCAGGTGCTGGCCGTGGAGAGCCAAGCCTACGGCCATCCCTGGAGCCGCGGCAACTTCGCCGATTCGCTGCGTTCGGGCTACCAGGCCCAACTGCTGATCGCCAACGAAGTCTTGCTGGGCTATTTCGTGGCGATGAAGGGAGTCGACGAAGTCCACCTGCTCAATCTCACGGTGGCGCCGCGTTACCAGGGCGAGGGCTGGGGCCGGTTGCTCCTCGATGCGTTGGCGCTCTGGGCCCGCAGCGAAGGCGCGCAGTGGCTGTGGCTGGAGGTGCGCGTCAGCAATCTGCGAGCGCAGCGCATCTACGAGCGCCACGGCTACCGGCGCGTGGGCGAGCGCCGGGCCTACTACCCCGGCGCTCCGGGCCAGCGTGAAGACGCTGTCGTGATGAGCCTGAAGCTATGAGCCTGGAACTGGACGAGCGCCAGCGGGCCATGCTGGGCGAAATGGGCGTGACGGTATGGCAGCCCCTGGGACGCCGAGAGGCTGTCGAGGCGGCCCCGCCGGCCCGGCGGCCGGTGTCGACCAACGCTGCGGCGGTCGCTGCGCCCGCAGCGGCGGCTCCTGTCGGCCAGCCTTCCGCCACGCCGCAGCCAGCGGACATCGAATCCATGAACTGGGAAGCCCTGGCCGCCGCCGTGGCGCAGGGCCGCGCGGGCCCGGCCTTTGGCCGGCGGCCGACCGTGTTCGGCTCGGGCGATCTGCGGCCCGACTGGCTGGTGGTGGGAGAGGCGCCCGACGAGCATGAGGAACGTGCGGGTGAACCGTTTGCGGGCCCGCCCGGGCAGCTGCTGGACAACATGCTGAAGGCGCTGAAGCTGGACCGGCGCCAGCGGGTCTATCTGACCAATATCGTCAAATGCCGGCTGCCCGGCGACCGCAATCCCGAGGCGCAGGAACTGGCCGACTCCGAGCCCATCCTGCGGCGCCAGGTGCAGCTGCTCCAGCCACGGATCATCCTGGTGATGGGTCGTTTCGCGGTGCCGCTTCTGCTGGGCACCGGTGAGCCGATGGGCCGGCTTCGCGGCCGCGCCCACCAGTATCAGGGCGTGCCGGTGATCGCCACCTATCACCCGGCTTACCTGCTGCGCAACCCGCACGACAAGGCCCGGGCCTGGGCTGATCTGTGTCTGGCAGCCGAATTGATGGGCCGGCTGGAGCCCCGGCCTAACCCGTCCTGAGCCCGGCCAACCGCTCCAGAGTCTGGAAAGCCCGCGGCGCCAGCGTTCTAGCCGCGAAATCGATCCCGCTGAAAGCCGCATAGTCGGCCATCGTCCGCGCCTGCCCCAGGCCGTAGACCCCAAGCGCTTCGCCGGCCAGCAGGCTGGCCAGGCGCTTGCGGGACCGTTGTTCCAGTGCCCACCAGTTGTCGGCGCGTTGCGTGTCATGCGCCGGGTCCCAGTGCATGGGCCGCGCCGGCGCGCCTGACTCGTGGGTGTTGTACAGGTGATAGACCGGCAGGCCGGGGACGTGAAAGATGTCCCAGCCATGGGTGAAGAGGCGGGCCGCCAGCGCCTGTTCCTCGCCATGGAAATAGAACCAGGGGTCGTAGGGGAAGTCGCGGACGAAAGCGCCCGGCGCGAACAGGCAGCCGGCGCCCAGGTGGAAGCCGGCCACCGGCTCGTCGCAATCGACCGGCTGGGCCTCGAACGCCAGCACCGGATGGTCGGGCTCGAAGCGCGCGCTGGCCTTGAGCACATGCGCCAGCACCTTGTCAGTGGCGGCCCGACGCACCGGCCGGTCGCCTTCGAAGACGAAAGCATTGGGGTAGGCCGACAGCACCAGCCCCACTCGCCCCGGCAGCAGGGCCTGGGCCTGTCGTATCAGCCGCTCGTCCCAATGCAGGTCGAAATCCATGTGCGAGTCGATCTGGAAGAACCAGTCCTCGCCGTCGTACAACGACATCGCAATGGCGCGGGCCCAGCAAGGCCCGCGGGCGTAGACCGGGTCGATTCGCAGGTAGCTGAGCCGCGCGGGCCTGGATGCCGCCGGGTTGGGCGGCGGACGGGCCGCCGGAGCTTGCTCGACCACGCCGAAGTGCAGGCGCTCGGGCCAGCGCGCGGCAGCGACCGCGCGGGCCAGGGTGAAACCCAGTACCGGGTCGCAATACGAGGCAATGCTGACGAACACGCTCATGGGGGAAAGGCGCCGCTCGGTCGTACCCGCAAGACCCGGCGGCGGCAACTGTGTCACGCCATATTAACAACCGACACATGGCGGGCGCATGCGAGCCTGTGACTTTTGCCGCACAACAGTTCAGGACCGGCTCCAAGCCTTGGTTTTTGCCGGGTTCGCGTGTTGCGTGGGCTGTAACGCTGTGCTACTGTTGGTGACAACCATTGGACCCTGTGCTCTCCGTGAGCCCCAGCGAAAGGCCGCCTGAGGGGGCGAGACTTTCCCGAAAGAAGATCCATGACTCACTCAACCAGGAACAAACTCGTCATGCCGACCGGCGCCCGTCAGCAACCGCCTGCGGGGCCCCGCCGGTCCGCAGCCAGTCCCGTTTCGTCCGGTTTCCGCCCTGCTGCTGGTGCGTTGGCCATTGCGGCGGCGTTCGTCGGGCTGCCCGAGCAGAGCTTGGCCCAGCCCGCCGGCGCGCACGCGATCCACGGCCAGGCCGCCCTGGTGCGCCAGGGCAACTCGCTGGTAGTCAATACCCAGAACGGCGCGGGCAGCAACCACTCGGCGATCAACTGGCAGAGCTTTTCGGTGCCGGCGGGCAGCACCACCCAGTTCAACCAGCCCAGCGCCAGCAGCCTGTCGATCAACCGCGTGGTGGGCAACAATCCTTCCGCCATCTTCGGCACGCTGAGCTCCAACGGCCGGCTGGTGCTGGTCAATCCCTCGGGCATCGCGGTGGGCGCCGGGGCGGTGGTGGACACCGCCGGTTTCACCGCATCGACCCTGCGCATGAGCGATGCCGATGCGCTGGCCGGACGACTGGTGTTCGGTGGCGCCGGCCTGCCCGGCGGCGCGCTGAGCGTGGATGGGAGCATTCTCGCGCGCAGCGGCGACGTGGTGCTGATCGCTCCGAACATCCAGGTGGGGCCTGCGGCGCTAGTGCAGTCGCCCACTGGCGCCACGGTGCTGGCGGCCGGCCAGAAAGTCGAGCTGACCGGGCGCGGTCTGGAAGGCATCCGGCTGGAGTTGCAGGCGCCGGATGACCAGGCGCTCAACCTGGGCACCCTGCAAGGCGGCGCAGTGGGCATCTTCGCCGGCCAACTCAAGCACAGCGGCCTGATCCAGGCCTCGGCCGTCAGCCACGAGGGCGGCAAGGTGGTACTGCGCGCCGGCGGCGACAGCCTGGTCGATGGGCGGATCACGGCCTCCGCCGGTGACCGGGGTGGCTCGATCGACGTGCTCGGCAGCCGGGTCGCACTGTATGGCGCGGCGTCCCTCTCGGCTTCCGGTGCCCAAGGCGGCGGTCAGGTGCGGGTCGGCGGCGACTACCAGGGCGGCAACGCCGGCGTGCCCAATGCCAGCAGCACCTTTGTCGGGCAGGACGTCACGATTCACGCCGATGCCGGCGAGCGCGGCGATGGCGGGCGCGTCATCGTCTGGGCCGACGAGGCGACCCGCTTCGCCGGCCAGATCAGCGCCCGCGGCGGCGCTCAGGCTGGCCAAGGCGGCTTCTCGGAGGTCTCCGGCAGGCAATACCTGGAATTCACCGGCCACGCCGATCTGAGCGCGGCCGCCGGCCGGTCCGGCACGCTGTTGCTGGACCCCAACGACATCACGATCCAGTCGTCCGGCAACACGAACGTCGGCGAATCGGCCGGCGCGCCCTTCATCTTCGGCGGCGGCAACGGTCCCAGCATCATCACCAAGGCCGATCTCGAGGCCCAGCTCGCCGACGCCGACGTCATCGTCAAGACCGCGCTGGGCACCGGCGGCTCCGGCAACATCACGGTCGATGCGGCACTGAGCTGGACCACGGGTCATGCCCTGGCGCTCGACGCCAACAACAACATCCTGCTGAAGAACGACATCAACGCTGCCTCGGGCATGCTGATCATGATCGCCGGCGGCTCGGGCACCATCACCCAAGGCGCCGGCGCCACCATCAAGGTGGCCGACCTGATGCTCAACACCCTGAGCGGCGGCGTCGTCCTGAACGAGAACAACGAGGTCGACAACCTCGCTGCCTCGGTCGCCAATCTCAGCTTCAAGAACAACCAGAGCCTGAACCTCACCTCGCTGTCGCGGGCCGGGGTCATCAGCGGCACGTTGAGCGGGGTGGCGGCCGACAGCGCCATCTCGATCGAAACCAAGACCGGCTCGCTCACGGTGGCGGCGCCGGTGTTCGGCGGCCCCATCACCCTCACGGCCGCCGGCGGCCTGAACGTGCAGGCCGGCATCAATGCCGGTACCGCCACCCTGGGCCTGAGTTCCGGCGGCTTGCTGAGCGTGGCCGATGGGGCCTTCAGCCTGCAGGGCGGCAACGTCTTCCTGACGGCTGATGACATGGACCTGCAAGGCGCCACCATCAGCGGGGGCAGCGGGCAGATCCTGGTGCAGGCCAAGACCGCCGGGCGGGCGATCGATCTGGGCGCGGCAACCGGCAGCGGCACGCTGGTGCTCGACGCCGGGGAACTGGATTCCTTTGCCGGCACCGGCACCTTGCGCATCGGGTCGAACACCTCCGGCGCCATGCACATCGGCGCGGCGATCGCTCCCGACTACGCAGGGACGCTGTCGCTTCGGACCGGCGGGGCGCTGACGCAGGCGACGGCCGGCGCCATCACCGCCGGCAAGCTGGCCATCGAGGCCGTGGGCGGCGTCGCATTGGACAGTGCCTCCAACATGGTCACCGACCTGGCGGCCCGCGTCGGCGATGCCACGCACCTGAACAACGACTTCTCCTTCACCAACGGCAAGGCGCTGAACGTCGCCTCGCTCGGCTCGGTGGGCGGGATCATGATCCATATCGACGGCGACTACGACATGGCGGCGCCGGATGGCGTGGTCAGCCTGCGGGCGGCCGGGGCCTTGACGCAAGGCGCCAACGCCGGCCTTGGCGGCAAGGCCGTCTACGCCCAGGGCAGCCGGGTCAGCCTCACCGGCAACAACGCCACTGGCATCGTGGCCGGCCGGGCCACCGGCACCGGCGCTGCCGATGCCTTCCAGTACGCCAGCACCAATCCGCTGATGGTGGCGTCGGTCGATGGCTTCTCCGGCATTGCCACCAACGGCGCGACCGGGCCGGCCGCCATTGCGCTCACGGGCGATTCGATCTCGCAGGTCCTGAGCACGTCGCTGTCCTCGGCCGGCGGTTTGCAGCTGACGGCCTCGGGCGCCATCCAGCTGATCGGGAGCTCGAACGATGTCGCTTCGCTGGGTGTGACCGGCGCCTCGGAGCTCGTATACCTCGGCGCCGGGGACCTCGCCCTGGGCGCCATCAATGTGTCCGGCGCCGTGGGAATCTCCAGTGGCGGCTCGCTGACGGTGACCCAGAACATTGCGGGCAATGGCATCGACCTGATGGCCGCGGGCGGCGACATGGTGGTGAGCGCCGGCCTGAATGCCGGCAGTGGCTCCCTGTCGATCAATTCGGCCGGCGGCAGCGTGCTGTTGAACGGCAATGCCGCGCTTTCCGGTGCTTCGGCCTCCCTGAACGCGGCCGAGGCTGTCAAGGTCTCCGGCGGCATGGCCACCCTCAACACCAGCGTGACCTCGACCCAGCTGCTCGAGGTCGAGGGCACCTTGAACGCGGGCGCCAATGTCAGCGTTTCCAACCTGCGCCTCGCCACCGGCGGCACCCTGGGCGGCGCGGGCAATCTCACGGTGAACGGCCACATGGACTGGGAGGGCGGCGCGATGACCGGAACCGGCGCCACCATCGTGGCGCACGCGGCATCGATGGACATCACGGGCTCGACGGCGCTGGCACGTTCGCTGGTCAACCATGGCGAGGTCACGCTCGCCGGCACCGTCGCGGCAGGCACCGGCGCCGCGGTCGCCAACAACAGCCTCTTCAAGCTGCAAAGCGGCGGTTTCACCGGCGGCGCAGGCACGTTCACCAATTCGGGCACCCTGGATGCGTCCAGTGGCGGCCTCGACATGCACCTGGTGAACACCGGCAGCATCGAGGTGCAGGCTGGCGCGACGCTCGCCCTCGGTGCCGGGCGCTTCACATCGAATTCGGGCTCCATCGTGCTGGCTCCGAGTGCAACGCTGGACAACAGCGGTACTTCGCTCGCCAATTCCGGGATCCTCTCCGGGTCAGGAACGCTGAAGCTGGGCGCGGGTTCGCTGGACAACAGCGGCGCGATCGCGCCGGGCGGCCCGGGCAGCATCGGCACGCTGACGGTGGAGGCAGCCACCGTAGACCTCAGGTCCGGCACCGCGCTGCATGTCGATCTCTCGAGCGCGGCATCGCACGACGTGTTCAAAGCCAGTGGCAACGTCAACCTGGATCCTGGCGTGACGGTGGTGGCCAACCTGATGGCGCCCAGCAGCGACAACTTCGACGTGATCCAGAGCACTGGCGGCACCGTGAGCGGCACTCCGCCCGTAGTCGAAGGCTTCACCACCTCTTTTGCCGCAAGCCCCGGCGCCGCCTTGAGGGTCACTTCAGGCACGCCGGAGCCGACCCCGGCACCGACGCCGGCGCCCACGCCCGAGCCGACGCCGGCTCCAACGCCCGCGCCCACGCCGGAGCCGACGCCTGCACCAACCCCGGCGCCGACCCCCGAGCCGACGCCGGCCCCAACGCCCGCGCCCACGCCGGAGCCGACACCTGCACCGACGCCGGCGCCCACTCCTGCGCCCACTCCGCCCCCGACGCCCGAGCCGACGCCGGCACCCACGCCGGCCCCAACCCCGGCGCCGACGCCCGAACCGACGCCCGCGCCCACCCCCGCCCCGACAGCGCCGCCGGCACCGGCGCCCGCGCCCTCCACCGGGTCGACCGTCGACAAGCTCATCGAGCTGCTCGAGGGCGACCATGCGCTGGCGGCCAAGGTGATTGCAGAACTCGACGTCAGTCCGCTGACCACCTTCACCTCGCTGCTGCTGAAGGAAGAAGAACAGCAGGAGGGCCAGGCCGGCGGCCTGGTGGACGACCAGTGCCGGCGCTGAAGGCTTAGAAGCGCGGCAGGTCCGGATGCGCGATCCGGCCGCCGCGCACCAGCATCTTTCCGTATTCGGCGCAGCGGTTGAGGGTGGGAATCACCTTGCCGGGGTTGAGCAGGCCGTTCGGATCGAACGCCCTTTTCAGCGCGAACATCTGCTCGCGCTCGGTGGCGCTGAACTGCACGCACATCGAGTTGAGCTTTTCCACGCCCACGCCGTGTTCGCCGGTCACGGTGCCGCCCATGGCCACGCTGGTCTCCAGGATTTCGGCGCCGAACAGCTCACAGCGGCGCAGCTGGTCGGCGTCGTTGGCATCGAACAGGATCAGCGGATGAAGGTTGCCGTCACCGGCGTGGAACACGTTGGCGCAGCGCAGCCCGTATTTCTTCTCCATGTCCTGGATCGCCAGCAGGATGTCGGCGAGGCGCTTGCGCGGGATGGTCGAGTCCATGCACATGTAGTCGGGGCTGATGCGACCCGAAGCGGGAAAGGCGTTCTTGCGCCCGCTCCAGAATTTCAGGCGCTCCGCCTCGTCGCGGCTCACGGCGATGGCGGTCGCCCCGGCGCTGCGCAGCACCTCGGTCATGCGGCCGATTTCCTCCTCGACCTCCTCCACCGTGCCATCGCTTTCGCACAGCAGGATGGCCTCGGCCGACAAGTCGTAGCCGGCGTGCACGAAATCCTCCACCGCGGCGGTCATGGGCTTGTCCATCATCTCCAGACCCGCCGGAATGATGCCGGCGGCAATCACGGCGGCCACCGCGTCGCCGGCTTTGCGCACGTCGTCGAAGCTGGCCATGATGCAGCGCGCGAGCTGCGGCTTGGGAATGAGTTTGACGGTGACTTCGATGGCGACGGCCAGCATGCCCTCGCTGCCGATCACCACGCTGAGCAGGTCCAGCCCCGGGCCGTCGAGTGCGTCGGTGCCGAACTCGATGGGCTCGCCCTCGACCGTGAAGCCTCGCACCTTCAGCACGTTGTGCAGCGTCAGCCCGTACTTGAGGCAATGAACGCCGCCGGAATTCTCGGCCACGTTGCCGCCGATGGTGCAGGCGATCTGGCTGGAGGGATCGGGCGCGTAGTACAGGCCCAGCGAGGCGGCGGCCTCGCTGATGGCGAGATTGCGCACGCCGCACTGGACGACGGCGGTGCGGCTGGCGGCATCCAGCGTGACGATGCGGTTGAACTTGGCCAGCGACAGGGTCAGCCCCAGGGCATGCGGCATCGCGCCGCCCGACAGCCCGGTGCCCGCGCCGCGCGCCACCACCGGCACCTCCAGCGCGTGGCAGGCGGCGAGCACGGCGCGCACCTGCGATTCCGTCTCGGGCAGGGCCACGGCCAGCGGCCGCTGGCGATAGGCCGTCAGGCCGTCGCACTCGTACGGCGTGGTGGCCTCGGTCTGCCACAGCAAGGCGTCCGGCGGCAGCACGGCCTGCAACGCGCGGACCAGCTCGGCCTGTCGCTCGGCCCGGGCCAGCGGCGTGATGTCGTGAGGTGCGTTCATGCCATCACTCTACGCGGCCGGCCGCTGGACTGCCAGTGAAGTATTTTCAGCGGCGGATGAAAACTCCCGGCGTCAGGCCAGGCTTTTCTTCAGCCACTCGGCGAAGGCCGCGCACTCCCAGCGGTCCATGGTGCCGGTGCGCCAGCACAGGTAATGCGCGTGCGGGCTGGGCACGTTGCGCTCGGAGATCCGCTCCAGCGCCCCGGTATCCAGCCAGGGCTGCCCCAGCTTCAGCCGCACCAGCGCGATCCCCAGGCCCTGCGCGGCGGCGTCGCACATCAAGCCGATGTCGTTGAACGACGATCCTTCGGCCGGCTCGCCCGCGTCGATGCCATGGGCCAGGAACCAGGTGCGCCACGGCTCCAGCGGGCTCTTGATGAGCTTGGCGGCCAGCAGTTCCTCCATGTTGTCGAACGGGCCGTTGGCGCGGATGTAGGCGGGCGACGCCAGCGGCGTGACCTCGTCGGTCATCAGGCACAGGTGCTCGACGTCGGCATAGCGCCCGGTGCCGAAGCGGATCATCAGGTCCGCATCCTCGGCCACCACGTCGAGCAGCGGAATGGAAACCTGCAAGGTGAGGTCGATCTCGGGGTAGGCGTCGATGAAGCCGCGCAGCCGCGGCATCAGGATCGAGCGCGAGAACGTCGGCGTGACCGCGACCCGCAGCTTGCGCTTGCCTTGCGCACTGTCCTGCCCGGGGAAACGCTCCAGGATCGCCAGGCCCTCGCGCACATGCGCCAGGTATTCGCTACCGTCGGTGGTGAGCGAGAAATCGGAGCGGCCGAACAGCTTGGTGCCGATGATCTGCTCGAGCTGGCGAACGCGGTGGCTGACGGCGCTGGGGGTAACGCACAGCTCCTCGGCTGCCTGCGTCACCGAGCGCAGCCGCGCCAGCGCCTCGAAGGTCAGCAGACATTGAATCGGGGGGATTCGGGCCGTCATGTTGCCGCCATTGTGGACATGAGCGCAGCCGGCCAGGTCACTTGAAAATCACGGTCTTGTGGCCGTTCAGCAGCACCCGGTGCTCGCTGTGCCATTTCACGGCCCGGGCCAGTACCTGGCTTTCGGTGTCGCGGCCCATGGCGGTGAGGTCCTCGACCGTCTTGCTGTGGTCGGCCCGGGCCACGTCCTGCTCGATGATCGGGCCTTCATCGAGGTCGGCCGTGACGTAGTGGGCGGTGGCGCCGATCAGTTTGACGCCGCGGTCGTGCGCCTGGTAGTACGGCTTGGCGCCCTTGAAGCTGGGCAGGAAGCTGTGATGGATATTGATCGCCCGCCCGGCCAGCTTGCGGCACAGGTCGTCCGAAAGAATCTGCATGTAGCGCGCCAGCACCACCAGCTCGGCACCCTCCGCTTCGATGATCTCGTGCTGCCTGGCTTCAGCCTGGGCCTTGGTCGAGGCGGTGACCGGGATATGGTGGAACGGGATGTTGTAGCCGGCGGCCAGCTGGTAGAAGTCACGGTGGTTGGAGACGATGGCTGCGATGTCGACCTCCAGCAACCCGCTCTTCCAGCGGAACAGCAGGTCGTTCAGGCAGTGGCCTTCCCGGCTGACCAGGATCACGGTGCGCATCGGCTGGCGGGTGGCGTGCAGTTTCCAGGCCATCTGAAAAGGCTCGGCGAAGAATTTCAGCTGGAGCTTCAGGTCCTCGAAAGTCAATTGGCCGCAGGCAAAGCGCACCCGCATGAAGAACAGGCCGGTATCCGGGTCGTTGTACTGGGCCGCCTCCTCGATGTTGCCGCCCCGCTCCAGCAGAAAGCCCGAGACGGCGTGGACGATTCCCGGCCGGTCGGGGCAGGAAAGGGTCAGGATATAAGCGTGGTTCATACCCGGTGAATTGTCCCAGAAGCGCGGCGGTTCCTGCGCCGCGGCCTGCCAGGTGCCAAAATGCCCCTTTGCAGTTTCTTGCCTCAGGAGACCTCATGGCCTACAACGACTTCAACATGGACAACCACTGGTTGCCCTTCACCCCGAATCGCCATTTCCGCAAGGACCCGCGGGTCTTCGTCGGGGCCGACGGCATGCACTTCACCACGCACGACGGCAAGCAGGTGGTGGACGGGATCTCCAGCCTGTGGTGCGTGGGCGCGGGCCACAATCGCAAGCCCATCAACGAGGCCATCAAGAAGCAGCTGGACACGCTGGACTATTCCACCGCCTTCCAGGCTTCCAACGACAAGGCCTTCAAGGCGGCCGAGATGATTGCCGCGATGGCGCCTGGCGACTTGAACAAGGTGCTGTTCTGCAACTCCGGCTCGGAAGCCGCCGACACCTCGTTGAAGGTCGCCCTGGCTTACCACCGCGCACGCGGCGAGGGCCACCGCAACGTCTTCATCGGGCGGGAGAAGGGCTACCACGGCGTCGGCTTCGGCGGCATGAGCGTGGGCGGCATCCCGTCCAACCGCAAGGTGTTCGGCGCTGCCATGCTGCCGCGGGTGGACCACCTGCGCTTCATTCACGACCCGGTGAACCACGCCTATATCCACGGCCAGGAGCCGGTGTGGCAGGAAGACCTGCTGCTGGAGCTGGAGAACCGCATTCTGCCGCTCCACGACCCCAGCAACGTGGCGGCCATCATCGTCGAGCCGGTGGCGGGCAGCGCGGGCTGGTACCTGCCGCCGCAGGGCTACTTGAAGCGGCTACGCGAGATCTGCGACAAGCACGGCATCCTGCTGATCTTCGACGAGGTCATCACCGGATTCGGCCGCATGGGCACCAACTTCGCCGCCGACTATTACGGCGTCGTGCCCGACATGCTGAATTTCGCCAAGTGCGTCACCAACGGGGTGATTCCGCTGGGCGGGGTGATCTGCCGCGACAAGCTGTACGACGCGATGATGAAGACCGAGGCGCCGGAGCACGCCGTGGAGTTCTTCCATGGCTATACCTACTCCGGCCATCCGGTGGCCTGCGCGGCCGCCATCGCGACGCTGGAGCTGTACCAGAATGAAAACCTGTTCCAGCGTGCCGGCGAAATGGGCAAGGTGCTGGGCGACGCGTTCCACAGCGCCTTCAAGGGCCTGCCGAACGTCATCGGCATCCGCAGCCTCGGGCTGGCGGCGGCGGTGGAACTGGCGCCGATCGCCGGGTCGCCCGGCAAGCGCGCCTACGACATCTTCCTGGATTGCTTCCACAAGGGCGCCTTGATCCGGCCCGCTGCCGACGTGCTGGTGATCGCCCCGCCGTACATCGTGGAAAAGCAGCATATCGATACGCTGGTCAATACGCTGGCGGACTCGATCCGCAAGCACGCGTAAAGCGGCTCAGCCCGCCGCCGGGCCGCTCCCAAGGCGGGCTGCGCCCCCTCGGGGGGCAGCGAACGCAGTGAGCGTGGGGGCAAAAGCTTCAGCCCATCGACCGCCACGCGGCGACCAAGCCCAGCGCCGCGAGGAAGGCGATGGCCCAGCGGCCCAGACGGAACTGCGCCAATTGACGTTGGGCCAGCGCCACCGGTGGCGGCACCAGGTGCGCTTCCGGCGGCAGCTCGCCGGCCTCCTGCGCGAGGATGGCCTCGATCTCCAGCGTCGTCAGCGGTGTCCCGTCGTCCGGCCGCGGCGCCGGCGCGCCTTGGGGAGGCGCAGCCCGCGAAGCGGTGCCTTGCGTCGCTACAGCCGGTGGCAGCGACGCGCCGCTCGCCAGCGCTGTCAGCACCAATCGCAGCATCTGGCTGAACGGCGTCGCGAAGTCGAGTTGCGCGGCGAACAGCTGCGCGGCGCGGGCCCGCTCCTGACGCTCGGCAGGCGAGCGCAACAGGGCAGCGCAGGCCGCCTCCAGCTGCTCGTACGGCGCAAATACCAGGCCTGACTGCGACCAGTCGCTGCCGGCGGAAAAGACGGAGGTCTCGCAGACCACCGGCACCCCCTGCACCACCGGCTGCAACATGCGCGCAACCGGGAACAACCCGGTCTCGTAGAAGTGCGCATGAAGCACGAGGCGCGCCGACGCCAGTGCCGGCGTCAGCTCGTGGGCATAAGCGCCCGCCACGGTTTGCACGGTCATTCCGGCACCGCGCAGCCGCCCGATCAGATGCTCCCGGCGTGGATTGAGCGTGCCGAAGAAGAGCACGTCCACGGGATGCCCGGGCGTGGCTGGTGCGGCATAGGCGACGGAGCGGGAAGGAACGACCGGCAGCGCGAAGGCCTGCTGCGTCTCGCCGTTGTGCCGCTTGAGCCAGGCGACGTTGTGGCTGTGGTAGTCGGCCACCATCCGTCCGTGCAGCCACTGCAGGTAGGCCTCGTCCACCAGCGCGGAGCTGCTGGCGAACTGCTCGAAGTTGAAGACGATGGTCTTGCGTGGGTCGAGGCGCTCGACCACCTGCGAACGCGGCGGCACCGCGCCCAACACGACGGAAATGGCCCGCGGGTCGGCCTGGTTGACCAGGACTTCGGAATCGAATCCGGCCAGGCGGATCGAGTCGCGCAGGCACAGCGCCGCTTCGGTGAACACAAAAGGCCGGGGCGCGTAGGGATTGAGCTCGATCACGTTCACCGTCAAACCGGTGCGGCCGGACGCGCTCATGGCCTGGGGCTCGCTTTCATCTGCTCCTTCAATTCGGCGCAGTAGTCTTTGAGCGGCGGCTGCGACGGCAGGCGCAATGTCCGCACCCGCAGCGCCGCGGGCAGATGCTGGGGCACCCCGAGCACCGGATCGACGTGGCCGGCGCCGGCCAGCAGGACCACGGCCTTGCCCGGTGTGACGGCCCGGGCCAGCGTCTGTGCCATGGCCCGATCGCGCGCTATCTGAACCCGCGACATCGGAGCCACCTGGCTCTCAGGCAACAAGCCGCAGTGGCCCTCTCGGATGGCTCGCTGCTGGGCTTGGAGGGACGCCGGCGGCAGCAGGGTGTCGATCGCGGCGTCAGCCATCACCGAGCGCAGCTGCGAGCGCGGCAAATTGGCGCCCACCACCGGCACGCCGGCCCGCACCGCCGCCATCACGGCCGGCCCGTAAGCCTCCCAAGGCCAGGCCCCGGGGTTCCAGCGCAAGGCCGCCTGCACGGCGGCTTCGCCGGCGCCCGCCGGCAGGCCGGCCGTGGAGCCGCCCTGCTCCGCCATCTCCAGGGCGACGGCGCCCAGCCGGCCGCGCGCCCCCATTGCGTCGATCAGTTGCCGGTGCGCTTGCTGGTGTTGCGCGGCATCGTGCTGTTCGCCAACCAGCACCACGTCGGCGCGGCTGTCGCGGGCGACGTCTGCCACGGCAACGGCGGTCTGCGGCGCCGCGCAGCCGGCCAGCAGTGCGAGCAGCAGGACGGCGAAAAGGTGACCCATCCGGAGATACTAAGGCCTGGCGCGGCCGCGGTTGCGGTCTGGCTTTTCTCTGCTTCGCTTGACATCCACTACCGTCTTACGTGTCGTGCTGACCCTGCTGCTGGCCCTGGCGGCCGCGCTGCTGTGCGCCTGGCTGCGCACGCCCGTGCCCTGGATGATCGGCCCGCTGCTGGCCACCTCGATCGCCTCCATCCTGGGCCGGCCCACCCGCAGCCTGGGCGCCCTGCGCAACGCCGGCCAATGGGTCATCGGCGCCGCGCTGGGGCTTTACTTCACGCCGCAGGTCACGGCGCTGGTGATCAGCCTTTGGTGGGCGATTCTGCTGGCCATTGCCTGGGCGCTGGCCCTGGGATGGGCGTTCGGCTGCTGGCTCGGCCGCAGCCAGTCCGGCGGCGCCGGCGAAGCCGATCAAAAAAGGGCTACGGCCTATTTCGCCGGAGCCATCGGCGGCGCTTCGGAAATGACGGTGCTGGCCGAACGGCTGGGCGGGCGCGCCGACCTGGTCGCCGCTGCGCACAGCATGCGCCTCCTGATCGTCACCTTGGCTGTCCCGTTCGGCTTCAGCCTGACCGGGCTGCAAGGGCTGGATGCCACGCTGCCGGGGCCACGGGCGGTGGATGCAGCCGGCTTGGCGATGCTGGCCGTGGCGAGCGGCGCCGGAGCGCTGCTGATGGAACGCACCGGCCGGGCCAACCCCTGGTTCATGGGCGCCCTGCTGGTCACCATGGCCATTACCATGGCCGGGGTCGAACTGTCGGCGCTGCCGCAGTGGCTCACCAACGCGGCGCAACTGTTCATCGGGGTCAGCCTGGGAGTGCGCTTTTCGGCCGAGTTCGTCAAGACCGCGCCGCGCTGGCTTGCTTCGGTCGCGCTCGGCACCGTGGTGATGATCGCCGTGTGCGCCGGCTTCGCTGCCTTGCTGGCCTGGAGCACCGGCCTGCATTGGGCCACGATGATTCTGGGTAGCGCGCCGGGCGGCATCGCCGAGATGGCGATCACCGCCAAGGTGCTGCAACTCGGCGTGCCGATGGTGACGGCGTTTCAGGTCTGCCGGCTGGTGGCGGTGCTGATGCTGGTGGAGCCCCTTTATCGGTTCAGGCGCTAGGGCCGGCTCAGACCACCGCCGGGCCGCTCCCAAGGTGGGCTGGGCCCCCTCGGGGGGCAGCGAACGACGTGAGCGTGGGGGCGAACATCAATGCATGACCAGCGGGTTCTGGGCCAGCTCGGCGTAGCCGTCGAGCGTTTCTTCGACCTCTTCCTGGGTTGGCGTGTTGAGCTGCCAGGCATTGATCTGCCGCTGAAATGCGTCGGCCCAGGTGCCGTCGAGGTAGACCTCTTTGTTGGAACGCTTGTCGACGATCTCGAAGCCGTGACGCGCGATGCGCGGGGGCGGCTCACCCTCGGCGGGTTCGTTCGCCTGCATGTGCACGACGACGAACGTTTCGGAGTCATAGAGCATTTGCATGGTGGAGTTCCTTTGCCACTTCAAATGGCAACGTTTGGGCCGGTTTCAAGGAGGACCGGGTAAACGCTGGAAGGACCTCCCACGCCTGTCAGAGTAGTGAGCGGCTGCCTCAGCCTTTGTCGGTGGAGGACCACTGCTGGTCGACCCAATCGCCGTTCGCCTGTGTCAGACGCAGGCGCACCGGCACGTAAGCCATGCCGGGCGCAAGCCAAAGCTCTACCTTCTGGTCGTATTCCTTGCGCGGCTGGCGGGTGAGCTTGAGCGTGGCGATGGCGCCGCCGGGCAGCTGCAGCTGTTCCTCGGCCTCGACCGCGAAGACCCAGACCTCGGCGTCGCGGGTGCCTGCAGTCTGTATGCCGACGGTTGCGCCCAGGCGTAGCAGCGCGGGCTCGCCGGCCGCCATCGCGGACAGCTGCAGCAGCACGCTCAGCCGGTCCTGCGCGCCCGGCAGCAGCGGAACGTCGGGGCGGTTGCTGCTGAAGCTCACCCGGCCGCGATCCCGGTCGAAATGGGCGGCCTCCTCGCTGCGCGCCTTGTCGGAAAAGCGCAGCGGCGCCAAACCCTCGGCCGTGATCCGGCCGGCGCTGTGCTGCGTGCGGGTGGGCAGCAGCGGGGCGCTGAGCTCGAGCCTGGCCTCGTACTCGCTGCCGTCGTGGCGCCAGTGCAATTGGCTGGCGCCCTCCAGGGTGCCGATCCGCGTCCGGGCCGTCACCCGGTAGTGCAGCCGCACAGGGCCCGGAACATCGAAAGCCGCTGGAACCACGGCGTGCTGCGCCGTCGAGGGAGCGGCCTGGGCCAGCAGGTCGGGTGTTGGCGCGGCCGAGACATTCGCCGGTGGCGCTGAATGCGAAACGGCGATTGCAACTGCTTGTTCGGACGACGCGGGGGCCACGACCGCACGACGCACTGGAGGTGGCGGCCGCGGCCGCGACATGGCGTCGGCGGCCAAAGGAATAGCCGGCGTCAGGGGCTCGACGGCGATGGTGCGGGTGAGCAAGACCTGTGCAAAGGCGGGCTGGACTGGCGCCGGCCCGGGCCTTGCCTGCAACAGCAGCAGGTGCACCGCCAGTACGCCGGCTGCCATGGCCAGCAGGCCTCGCGAGCGGGCCGGCAGCTTCATCCGCTCCAGCCCAAGTCACTGGACAGCTGGCGCGCCGCTGCGCGCAGAGGCCGGTCGATCGCGCCTTCCCAGGCCGGGTCGAACGTACCGGTCGGCCCGAGCGCGACGATGCCCAGTGCGATGTGGCCATCCGAGTCGAACACCGGGAAGCAGAAACCGACGATGCCGGGCAGCAGCGTGTCCACCACGCGCGCCGCGCCGCGCTGGCGCACATCATCGAGCAGGCTGCGGGCCTCGGCCAGCGATGCCGGCACGTCGGCACGCTTTTGCTTTTGCGCCCGAGCGATCTCGTCCTTGATCAGCGGCGTGATGGCCTCCCTGGACAGGTAGGCGGCAAAGCAGCGCCCGGTCGCCGAAGACAGCAGGGGCATCACATCGCCCAGGCGCAGATTGACGGTGACCGCCTGCGGCGACTCCTCCCAGTGGACGATGGTCGGGCCGTGATTGCCCCAGACCGCCAGTGCGAGCGTGTGGCCGATTTGCTCCATGAGCCCCGCGATGCGCTCGCGCGCGAGCTTCACCGCATCCAGCCGCGACAGCGAGGCGAGGCCCAGCTTCAGCGCGGCCGGCCCCAGGTCGTAGCGGGTGCTGGAGGCGTCCTGCACCACCAGCTGCAGGCGCTGGAAACTCACCAGGTAGCGGTGCGCCTTGGCGGCGCTCATCCCGGCAGCGGCGGCCAAGTCGCGCAGCATCAAGGGGCCGGGCGCCTTGGACAGCACGTCGAGCAGTCCGAAACCCACTTCGACCGATTGGATTCCGGCGCGCTCTTTCATGGGCCACTTCCTGTAGAATTACGATTAGGTAAATTCATTTCACAATGCGTAACGTCTACGGACTCTAGCGCATCCAACCTGCGGCGGCAATCGATATGAAGCTGGCTACTTACAAGGACGGCTCGCGCGACGGGCAACTGGTCGTCGTCTCGCGCGACCTGGGCACGGCGCATTATGCGACCGGCATCGCCGACCGGCTGCAGCAGGTGCTGGACGATTGGGGCTTCCTGTCGCCGCAGCTGCAGGACCTGTACGAGTCACTGAACAACGGCAAGGCGCGCCATGCGTTTCCGTTCGATCCAGCGGCCTGCATGGCGCCGTTGCCGCGTGCCTACCAGTGGGCCGACGGCTCGGCCTACATCAATCACGTAGAGCTGGTGCGGGCGGCCCGCAACAGCGAAGTGCCGCCTACCTTCTACACCGACCCGCTGATGTACCAGGGCGGCAGCGACGACTTCCTGGGCCCCCGTGACGACGTGGTGGTGCCCAAGGAGGAATACGGCATCGACTTCGAAGCCGAGATCGCCGTCGTGACGGGCGATGTGCCGATGAGCGCCACGCCTGAGGAGGCGCTGGACGGCATCCGCCTGATGATGATTGCCAACGACGTGTCGCTGCGCAACCTGATCCCGGCCGAGCTGGCCAAGGGCTTCGGTTTCTTCCAGAGCAAGCCGGCCACCGCGTTCGGCCCCGTCGCCGTGACGCTGGACGAACTCGGCGACGCCTGGGATCAGGGCCGCCTGCACCTCACGCTGCAAAGCGCATGGAACGGCCGCAAGGTCGGCATGTGCGAGGCCGGCCCCGAGATGACTTTCCATTTCGGCCAGCTGATCGCCCACATCTGCAAGACCCGCAACGTGCGCGCCGGCAGCATCGTCGGCTCGGGCACCGTCAGCAACAAGGGCGTCGAAGGCAAGGGCGGCAAGACCGAATGGCCCAAGGGCTACAGCTGCATCGCCGAGAAGCGCGCCATCGAAACCATCCAGGACGGCAAGCCCACGACCGAGTTCATGAAGTTCGGCGACACCGTGAAGATCGAGATGAAGGGCAAGGACGGGCAGAGCATCTTCGGGGCGATCGAGCAGACGGTCGTGGCGCCGCCGAAGTAATACCGCGCGCGAAGCGCTACAGCCGCAGCCAGGGCGTTCCGCTCTCCTCCGCCATCGCCTTGACCAGGGTGTCCAGGAAGGTGTCGCACCACCAGTGCACGTCGTATTCGCGAATGGTGTGCATCAGCGCCTGGTGGCGGGTGCGCCGCTCTTCCACCGGCATCTGCAAGGCCAGCTGGATGGCGTTGGCGGTGCCTTCGATGTCGTAGGGATTGACCAGCAAGGCCTCGCCCAGCTGTTCGGCGGCGCCGGCGAAGCGTGACAGTACCAGCACGCCGGGGTCCTGCGGGTCCTGCGAGGCGAGAAACTCCTTGGCCACCAGGTTCATGCCGTCGCGCAGCGGCGTGACCAGGGCGACCTGGCTCGCCCGGTACAGGCCCGGCAGGCGGGCACGCGCCACGGTGCGGTGCATGTAGCGCACCGGCATCCAGTCGAGCTCGCCGAAGTTGCCGTTGATGGAGCCGCAGATGCTCTCCAGCTCGTGCAGGATGTCGGTATAGGCGCTGACGTCTTCGCGGCTGGGCGAGGCGATCTGGATCAGGGTGGCGCTGCCATGGGTTTCCGGATAGCGCTTCAGCAGCTCGCGAAACGCCTGCATGCGTTGCGGCAGGCCCTTGGAATAGTCGAGACGGTCCACACCCACCAGCAGCTTGCGCCGCGAATACTCGCGCCGCATCCGCTCGTACATCTCGCGGCCCTCGGGCGCTTCCACCAGGGTGGTGAACTCGTCGACGTCGATGCCGATCGGGAATGCGCCGGCCTGCACCGTGCGGTTGAAAGCGCGCCAGCGGCCGTCGCCCAGGTTCTGCGCATGGGCCTCGGCCTCGATGTAGCTGCAGAAATGGGAATGGTCGGCCTGGCTTTGAAAGCCGACCAGGTCGTAAGAGAACAGCGCGCGGATCAGCCAGTCATGCCCCGGAATCGCCGCCAGTATCAGGGGCGGCGGCAGCGGGATGTGCAGGAAGTAGCCGATGCGGTGCGTGCAGCCCAGCGCGCGCAGCTCGGCCGCGAGCGGAATCAGATGGTAGTCGTGGACCCAGATGATGTCGTCTTCGCGCAGCAGCGGCTTGAGCTTGCGGGCGAACAGCTGGTTGACGCGGCGATAGCCGGCGATATAGCCGGCGTCGAAATCGGCCAGGTCCAGCCGGTAGTGGAAGACCGGCCACAGCACGCCGTTGGAGTAGCCGACGTAGTAGGCGTCGTGGTCCTCGCGGCTCAGATCCAGCGTGACCAGCTTGACCGGCCCGGCTTGCTGCGTGTGCAGTTCGCCCTCGCCCGCCTTGCCGCCGGCAGCCTCCTCGATGATCTTGCCGCTCCAGCCGAACCACAAGCCGCCCGTGTTGCTGAGCACGTCCGCCAGCGCCACCGCCAGCCCGCCGGCCGCCGTCTTGCGCGGATCCGCCACGCGATTGGACACGACGACCAGGCGTGGCATTACATCGCCCCCACGCTTGCAGCTGAAGCTGCTGCGCTGCCCCCCGAGGGGGCCCACGCTTCTTCGGGCGGCCGTGCGACGCTCATCACACCCTTAAATAACGTTGTCCCAGCGGGCCGACAAGCGCACCGCCGCGTTGATCAGGCCGACCATCGAATAGGTCTGGGGAAAGTTGCCCCACATCTCTCCGGTGACCGGGTGGGTATCTTCCGACAGCAGGCCCAGGGGATTGCGGCTCTTGAGCATCACTTCGAAGATTTCGCGGGCCTGGCCCTTGCGGCCAATGCGGGCCAGGGCGTCGATGCGCCAGAAGGTGCAGATGTTGAAAGCCGTTTCGGGCTTGCCGAAGTCGTCGGGCGCCTCGTAGCGGCGCATGTAGGGGCCGTCGCACAGCGACCGCTCCAGCGCGTCCACGGTGGAGATGAAGCGCGCATCGTTCGGGTCGATGAAGTTGACCTCGGCCATCAGCAGCACGCTGGCATCCAGGTCGCGCCCGCCGAAGCTTTCGGCAAACGCGCCGCGCTGCTCGTTCCAGGCCTCACGCAGGATGCGCTGGCGGATGGTGTCGGCGCGCTCGCGCCAGTAGCGGATCCGATCGGGCAACTGCAGCGTCGCCGCCACCTTGGCCAGCCGGTCGCAGGCGGCCCAGCACATCAGCGCCGAAGAGGTATGGATGCGCGCTCGCGTGCGCAGCTCCCACATGCCGGCGTCGGGCTGGTCGTAGACCCGGAACGCCTGCTCGCCGACGGCTTCGAGATAGCCGAATTCGGCCTTGCCGGCACGCCGGAACAGCCGGTGGTCGTGAAACGCCTGGGAGGCGCCCAGCACGATGTTGCCGTATACGTCGTGCTGGAAATGCTCCTGGGCCTGGTTGCCGACCCGCACCGGCCCCTGGCCGCGGTAGCCCGGCAGATGGCCCAGGATGGCTTCGGGCAGGTGCTCCTCCTGGCCGATGCCGTACAGCGGCTGGATATGCCCGCCACCCGAACGCACGACCACGTTGTTGAGCCAGCGCAGGTACTCTTCCATCGTCGCCACTTCCGACAGGCTGTTGAGCGCGCGCACCACGAAGAATGCGTCGCGCAGCCAGCAGAAACGGTAGTCCCAGTTGCGCCCGCTGTTCGGGGCCTCCGGAATGCTGGTGGTCATGGCGGCGACGATCGCGCCGGTATCCTCGAACAGCGACATCTTCAGCGTAATGGCCGCGCGAATCACCGCGTCCTGCCACTCCAGCGGCAGCGACAGCGCCCGGGTCCAGGTGCGCCAGTAGCTGGCGGTCTCCTGCTCGAAGCCCAGCGCAGTGTCCTCGATGCCCGTCAGCAGCGTCTCGTCCGGGCCCAGCACGAAATTCATGGGCCGGTCGACCACGAAGAAGGCTTCCGACAGCAGGTAGCTCAAGGGCGCGTCGCTATTGAGCCGCAGCGCCTGGCTGGCGCCGACGTAGCGCAGGTGCGTGCTGCCTTGCGTGACCATGGGCACCTGGCGGCCCCAGTCGAAGCGAGGCCGGATCAGCACCCGCACCCGGGGCGAGCCGGACAGCACCTTGACCCGGCGCACCAACGTCAGCGGCCGGAACGTGCGGCCGCGATTGATGAAGCGGGGCGCGAAATCGGTGATCTCGATCCCTTGGCCCTGCTCATCGAACAGGCGGGTACGCAAGATGGCGGTGTTGGGCTCGTAGAACTGCTCGCTGCGGGCGAAATGTTCCAGCTCGAACGCCCACAGGCTGCCGTTCTCGCTGGGGTCGAGCAGCGCGTTGAACACCGGATCGGCATCGAAGCGCGGCAGGCAGCACCAGACGATGCGGGCCCGCTCGTCGATCAGCGCGCTATAGGCGCAGTTGCCGATCACGCCGAGGTTGAGGGAGGCCTCGGGGGCTTGCGTCGGCACATTCATGCGTTGACCTTTCCGGCCTTGGCGGCCACGGCTGCCTGGAGCTGATAGCGCAGCGCGGCCGGCGAGGCCAGGCGCTGCCAAGCCACGGTCGCGCCGTCGCCTACCTTGATGCCCAGCCCCTGGAGCCGTTGCACCGCGGCAAAGCCGACCTCGTCGGTGAAGTCGTCGCCGGCAAATACCGGGCGGCGCCCGGCAAAAGGCGGCTCCTGAAGGAAAGCCTCGATGGCCTGACCTTTGCCGGCCCCGCCGGGCTTGGCTTCGAGCACCAGCTTGCCGCGCAGCAAAGTGAGACCGGGCGAATTTTCGACCGCCTCCTGCATCGCATGCACGCATTCCGGCTCGAGCTCAGGCGCTTGCCGGTAGTGCAAGGCGATCGCCCCGCGCTTGTGTTCCACCCGCAGCCGCGGATGACGGGCCGCCAGCGCCTGGGCCGCCTCTTCAACGCGCTGCAGCGGATGCGTGGACAGCAGAGTCATGTCGCCGGCGGCGTCCCGCCGCTCGGTGCCGTGGACGCCGGCCACGGGCAGCCGCAGCGGGTGCAAAAAAGCGTCGATCTGTTCGATCGGCCGGCCCGAGATCAGCGCCAGGGCTCCGCCCAGGTAGTTGTTGATCGCCGTCAGCGTGGCCACCAGGTCCGCCGGCACGATCACGGCTTCCGGCTGGGGCGCCAGATCCACCAGGGTGCCGTCGAAATCGAGGAAGAGCGCACAGGAAGGACAAAGAATATCCACCAAATTCATCGTGATGACCCTAGCAGAGGCCCCGCAATCGCACCAGACCGGCGGGACGCTTGAATACGTAGGAAAAGGCCTACGGCCGAGCAGGCTCAGAACGCCGCCTGGCCGCTCCCAAGGTGGGCTGGGCCCCCTCGGGGGGCAGCGAACGAAGTGAGCATGGGGGCGAAAATCTCATGCGGCGTACAGCCCGTCCAGGGAGCGCAAGCCCTTGATCTCGATCGGGTTGCCGCAAGGATCGCAGAAGAACATGGTCCACTGCTCGCCCGGCTCCTGCGGATAGCGCAACTGAGGCTCCAGCACGAACGCTGTGTTCGCGGCTCGCAGCCGCTCGGCCAGCGCCTGCCATTGCGGCAGTTCCAGCACCACGCCGAAGTGCGGCATCGGCACCAGCGTGTCGCCGACCCGGCCCGTACGTTCGGTCTGGCAGGGCGCGCCCAGGTGCAGCGAAATCTGGTGGCCGAAAAAGTCGAAATCGACCCAGGTCGGGGCGCTGCGCCCCTCGGCGCAGCCCAGCACGCCGCCGTAGAAGCGCCGTGCGTCGTCGAGGTCGGTGACGTTGAAGGCCAGGTGGAATAAGCTTCTCATGGTGCAAAGCCTACCTCAGACCGGAGCCCCATGACCATCGACTACGCCCAATACCAGACGCTCGCCATCACCCGCCGCGGCCCAGGCGACAGCGTGCTGGACATCCAGATGCGCGCGCACAACGGCAAGCTGCCGACGGCGGGCCACGAGGGCCATCGTGAACTGGCGGCCATCTGGCGCGACGTCGGCGCCGACGATTCGGTGCGTTGCGCCGTGCTGCGCGGCGAGGGCCTGGGCTTTTCCGGCGGCGGCGATCTGGCGCTGGTGGAAGACATGGCGAACGACTTCGAGGTCCGCACGCGGGTCTGGAAGGAGGCGCGCGACCTGGTCTACAACGTGATCAATTGCGACAAGCCCATCGTCAGCGCCCTGCATGGGCCGGCGGTGGGCGCGGGGCTGGTGGCCGGCCTGCTGGCCGACATCTCCATTGCCGCGAAAAGTGCCAAGATCGTCGACGGCCACACCCGTCTGGGCGTGGCCGCCGGCGACCACGCGGCCATCGTCTGGCCCCTGCTGTGCGGGCTGGCGAAGGCCAAGTACTACTTGATGCTGTGCGAGGCGGTGAGCGGCGAGGAGGCCGAGCGCATCGGCCTGGTGTCGCTGGCAGTGGATGAAGATCAGCTGCTGCCGCGCGCCTACGAAGTCGCCGACCGGCTGGCGCAGGGTTCGCAGAGCGCGATCCGCTGGACCAAGTACTCGCTCAACAACTGGCTGCGCCAGGCCGGGCCGGCCTTCGATACCTCGCTGGCGCTGGAATTCATGGGCTTTGCCGGACCGGACGTGAAGGAGGGGCTGGCCTCGCTGCGCGAGCGGCGCAGCCCGCGGTTCTAAGGGCCCTGCGATAATCGGGCCATGCAAGCCCTGCGCCACGCGTCCTTCCTCGCCCGCCTCGTGCTGGCCTGGTTCGCGTTGGCCGTCGGCGTCGCCACGGCTGCACCGCTGGTGGCGCCGCAGGGGATCGAACTGGTGTGTTCGGCCGGCGGCGCGATGAAAGTCGTGCTGAAGGGCCACGAGGGCGCCAAACCGGACAGCGCTGCGGCACTCGACTGCCCGCTCTGTGCCGGCCTCGACGCGGTGCCGACGCTGGCACCTTGCGTGGCCGAGTTCGCGCAGCCGCTGGGCTACGTGTTGCGATCCATCCCCGCGGCGCATATCGCCGCGCTCACGGCCGCGCCGTTGCCGGCCCGTGGCCCGCCGGTTCCGGTCCCGGCGTTCTGAACGCCTTGCCCGCCGTGCGGGCATGCAGGCCGTCGACTGATCGTTCGATGAGCACTACGCGGTCAAACCGCACCGCCGCCGCTTTGCAGCGCGGCCCATTCGTCAAAATCTTCATTCTTATCAGTCGCAGCGCATTCCCTCGCTGCACCCAGACCCATCATGACAACCCCATTCAAATTCGTGCTCGCGGCCGGCGCCGCCCTGAGCCTCGCCGTGCCCGCTCTGGCCCACGTGTCTCTCGAACAGGGCCGGGCCGAAGCCGGCGCTTCGTACCGCGCCGTGCTGCGTATCGGGCATGGCTGTGACGGCTCGCCGACCACGGGCGTCAGCGTGACGCTGCCGTCGGGCTTCGAGGGCGCCAAGCCGCAGCCCCGGCCCGGCTGGGATCTGTCGGTCCGAGGCGAGACCGTCGTCTGGACGGCCGCCAGCCCGGCCGCCGCTCTGCCCCAGGCCCAGCGCGGCGAGTTCGTGTTGGCGGGCGTGCTGCCGCGGCAGCCGGTGCGGCTCTGGTTCAAGGTCCTGCAAACCTGCGAGAAGGGCAGCCTGAACTGGTCCGAGGTCCCCACCGGCAGTGCAACTGCCGCACCTGCCGGCAAATTGCCGGCCGCGATGCTGGAAGTGATGTCGGCGAACGACTTTGCACAATTCCAGTCCCTGCCTCGCGTGGAGGGCGGCTGGGTTCGCGCAGCCGTGCCCGGCCAGCAGGGCACGGGCGCCTTCATGAGGATCACCGCCAGCAAGCCGATGCAGCTGGTCGGCGTGGAAACCCCGGTGGCCGGGACGGCCGAGGTCCACGAGATGAAGATGGAGGGCGAGGTGATGCGGATGCGTGCCGTGCCGCGGCTCGACCTGCCGGCGGGGCGGACCATCGAACTCAGGCCGGGCGGCTATCACATGATGCTGATGGACCTGAAGCAGCCGCTGGCGCGCGGCACGTCGATTCCCATGACCCTGCTGCTGCGCGACGCCGCGGGCGCGCAGCACAGGTTGGAGGTGAAGCTCCCGGTGCGCACCCAGCCACTGGAGGCTGCGCCGGCCGGCGTGCACCAGCAGCATCAGCATCAGCATCAGCAGCACAAGCACTGAGAGCCGCGCCCGCGCAGAGGCACTCGCGAGGCGCGGCCGCTTGGGGTAAGCTGTGTCCACAAGACAACTCCATCGGAGCGCGCCATGAGCGATAACCAGAATCTCGGCTTCGGCAAGTTCGTGCCCGGCTTCGATTTTCTTCAGAACCTCGCCAAGGGCGCGTCGCAGGCGCTGCCGCAGATGCCCAACCTGTCCAACTGGGTGGCCCCGACCCTGAACCTGGAAGAACTGGAAAAGCGCATCGGCGAGCTGAAGGCGGTGCATTTCTGGCTCGACCAGAATTCCAAGGCGCTGGGCGCCACCATCCAGGCGCTGGAGGTGCAGAAGATGACCCTGGCGACACTCAAGGGAATGAACTTCAACATGGGCGACGTGGCCAACGCCCTGAAGCTCAAGGCGGCCGACACCCTGTTCACGGGCATGCCGAACCTCGGCGAGCAGGCGGCCGAGGCGGAGGCGAGTTCGGGCGAGGCCGACAAGCCGAGGGCTGCCGCCAAGAAGAAGAGCGCTGCGGCAAGCGGCGAGCCGGCGGTCGGCGTGGTCGATCCCCTGCAATGGTGGGGCGCGCTTACCCAGCAGTTCCAGCAGATCGCCACCAGTGCGATGAAGGACGCCGCCACCCAGACTGCCGTCGACACCGCCCGCAACATGGCCACGGGCGTGGCCAAGGAAGCCTTCAAGACCGCCACCGGCATGGCCAAGGCGGACGGGGCGCGCAAGCCCGCCGGCAAACGCCCGGCCAGGAAGACCGGGCGCTGACGCACGAGGAGCGGGCGATGAAGCTTTTTCCCTTCGGCCATGCGACCCATCCGCAGTGGCAGATGGCGGCCGGATTGGTGCTGGCGCAGGTGCGCGCCCAGATGGCCCTGCACGACTACGCGGCCGCGCCGACGCTGGGACTGCTCTACATCACCGATCACTACGCGAACTCGGCGCAGGACATCCTGGATCACCTGGGCAGCGAGCTGCCGGAAATCACCGACTGGTCGGGGACTGTCGGCGTCGGCGTCGCCTCGTCGAATGTCGAGTATTTCGACGAGCCCGCGCTGACCCTGATGCTGTGCGAGCTTCCCTCGGACCAATACCGCGTGTTTTCCGGGGTGGCGCCACTGGGCGTGGGCGACGGCATGGGTTTCGAGCCGTACACGGCGCTGGTGCATGCCGACGCCAGCACGCCCGACGTAGCCGACCTCATCTCCGAGATGGCCGCCCGCACGGCCACCGGCTATCTGTTCGGCGGCCTGGCATCGAGCCGCCACGGAGCGGTGCAGTTCGCCGTCGGCGGCAACGGCAACATCAAGGGCCATGGGGCGGCCGGCGGGGTCTTTCGCGGCGGGCTGTCGGGCGTGGCGTTCGGCGAGGGGGTTTCGCTGGTGTCCCGGGTGACGCAAGGCTGCCAGCCGGTGGCGGCGCAGCGCGTCGTCACGGCCGCGCAGGGCAATGTCATTACCGAGCTGGACGGCGAGCCGGCGCTGGATGCGCTGCTGCGCGATACCGGTATTTCACTGGACCAGCCCCAGGCTGCCATGGCCGCCCTGCGGGCCACACTGGTCGGCCTGACCGAGGCCGGCAGCGACGCCGTCAGCCGCACCGGTAATTTCGGCCCCGACGTGGTGGTGCGCCACATCATCGGACTGGACCCGGCCCGCAACGGCGTGGCGGTGGCCGGTCAGGTCGCAACCGGCATGCGCATGGCGTTCTGCCAGCGCAATCCCCAGGCTGCGCGGGCCGACCTGATGCGCATCTGCGCCGAGATCCGCGAAGAGCTGGAACCGCAGGAGATGCCCTTGACCGTGGCGGCGGCCCTGGCTTCGCCTGCGGCCGAGGCGGCGCCCAACCCGGCCCGGCGCATCGCGGGGGCTGTCTATGTCAGCTGCGCCGGCCGCGGCGGCCCGCATTTCGGCGGGCCCAGCGCGGAGCTGCAGATCGTGCGGCATGCGCTGGGCGATGTGCCGCTGGTGGGCTTTTTCGCCGGCGGCGAGATCGCCCGCCACCACCTGTATGGCTATACCGGCGTGTTGACCGTGTTCAGGTAGCCCCATGACGCACATATCCTCACGCCGGATGCCGGGCATCTGGCAGGGCCTGCGCTGGGCCATGCAGCCCGGCGCCGAAGGCGGCGGCACCTCGCGGTGGCGGCTGGTCTGGCGGACCCTGGGCGCCACGTTGTGGCATGGCCGTGCCCTGCGCCGCTGGATGACGGTGGCCTACGAGCTGCGCTCGCGCCAGATCATCCGCGACCTGCCCAGCGAGTACCTGCGCGCGGTGCGCCCGCACGTGCACCGGGGCGTGGGCTACCAGGAGCGGGTGGTCCAGCTCACCGATCACATCGACTGGCTGGAAACGGCGTTTCATCCGGCTGCCTTCGCGCAGCTCGCCTCGGGCGGGCCGCTGGTGCTGGCCGAGCTCAGCGCCCCGCGCGGCTACGATTTCATGCGGCTGCAGCTGCAGCAGGCGGCGCCGCAAAGCCCCGAGGGCGAGCTGCTGCTGACGCTGAGCCTGCAAAGGTCGGCCGACGTGCAGCACAAGCCGCAGCCGGTCGATGCCGGGGTGCTGGGCTTCAGCCGGTTTCGCATCGACGGAATCGGCTGCCTGGCGATCGGCGGCGTGCGCGGCCAGCGCCATCCGGTGCAGCGCTTGAGCCCGATGGAAATCAGCCAGGCCCTGCAGGGCTGGAAGCCTGCCGTGCTGATGGTGCGGGTGGCCCAGGAGTTGGCGCGCTTCTGGGGGCTGCGCCTGGTCGGGCTCGATCCCGCGGCGCACCGCCTGCATGGGTGGAGCTATCGCTGGAGCCGGCGCCACCGCGATGCCGGCCAGCGCATCTTCGCCAGCTACGACGCGCTGTGGGAGCACTTCGAAGCGACCAAGGGTCCGACCGGCTGGGTCGTCCTGCCCCTCAACTCCGACGAAAAGCTGGCGGCCACGGCACTGTCGCCGGAAAAGCGGGCGCGCCAGACGCGCCGGGCCGATTACTGGATTCGCACCCGCAACCTGCTGCGCCTGCAGTTCAGGCAGTTGCTGCACCGCCCCCAGCGTGAAGCCAGGCTGTCGCGCGTGACCCAGGCGATGGAGCGCGACAGCATGAACCAGGAGGACAGCGCGGACTTCGACGAAAGCGAGGACAGGATGCCCTCGAGGGTGCTCGAGAGCGGGCCGGGCACCCTGCTCTAGAAGGTCAGACCCCTCTTGCCCGATCCTGCTTGAACTGCTGGGCGAACGCCGCGAACGTCCCGGCATCGAGGGCGTCGCGGATTTCGCGCATCAGATTCAGGTAGTAGTGCAGGTTGTGGATGCTGGCCAGCATGGGCGCCAGCATCTCGCCGCAGCGCTCCAGGTGGTGCAGGTAGGCGCGCGAGAACCCGCCAGACACGCTGCCGTCGGGCGCCGAGTTGCCCTGGCAGGCGTAGCAGGTGCAGGTCTCGTCGAGCGGCCGCTCGTCGGTGCGGTGCCGGGCGTTGCGCAGCTTCAGGTCGCCGAAGCGCGTGAACAGGTGGCCGTTGCGGGCATTGCGGGTCGGCATCACGCAGTCGAACATGTCCACTCCCTGCGCCACGCCCTCCACCAGGTCCTCCGGCGTGCCCACGCCCATCAGGTAGCGCGGTTTGTTCGCCGGCAAGCGGTGCGGCGTGTGGGCCATGATGCGCAGCATTTCGTCCTTGGGCTCGCCCACGCTGACGCCGCCGACCGCATAGCCCGGAAAATTCATCTCGACCAGGGCCTGCAGCGATTCCTCGCGCAAATGCTCGAACATCCCGCCCTGGACGATGCCGAACAGCGCGTTCGGGTTTTCCAGCCGGGCGAACTCGATCTTGCAGCGGTGGGCCCAGCGCCGGCTCAACTCCATCGAGAAGCGGGCTTCAGCTTCGGTGGTGATGTGGCCCTGGGTGTCGTAGGGCGTGCACTCGTCGAACTGCATCACGATGTCGCTGTTCAGCAAGGTCTGAATCTGCATCGAGATCTCGGGCGTGAGGAACAGCTTGTCGCCGTTGACGGGTGAAGCGAACTTCACGCCTTCCTCGGTGATCTTGCGCATCTCGCCCAGGCTCCAGACCTGGAAGCCGCCGGAATCGGTGAGGATGGGCTTGCGCCAGGCCTCGAAGCGGTGCAGGCCGCCGAACTGCTTTAGCACGTCCAGGCCCGGCCGCATCCACAGGTGAAAGGTGTTCCCCAGGATGATCTGCGCGCCCATTTCCTCCAGCGAGCGCGGTGTCACGCCTTTCACCGTCCCGTAGGTGCCCACGGGCATGAAGATCGGCGTTTCGACGACGCCATGGTTCAAGGTCAGGCGGCCGCGCCGCGCGTGGCCGTCGGTGTGGAGCAGTTGGAAGTCAAGCATGGGGTGAGGCAGCGCGGGCGAGCAGCATCGCATCGCCGTAGCTGAAGAAGCGGTAGTGCGACTGGATCGCGTGGCGATACAGGCCGATGATCCGGTCGTAGCCAGCGAAGGCGCTCACCAGCATCAGAAGCGTGGAGCGCGGCAAATGGAAGTTGGTGATCAGCCGGTCCACCACCCGAAAGCCGAAGCCGGGGGTGATGAAGATGCTGGTGTCGCCGCTGGCCAGCCCGGTGGCAGCCCAGGATTCGAGCGTTCGCACGGTGGTGGTTCCCACGGCGACGACGCGGCCGCCCTGCTCGCGGGTCCTGGCAATGGCTTGCTGCGTCGCCGCTGGCACCTGGTACCACTCGCTGTGCATCTTGTGCTGCGACAGATCGTCGGTCTTGACCGGCTGGAAGGTGCCGGCCCCGACGTGGAGGGTGACACTGGCGCGTGCGATGCCGCGCGCCTCGAGTTGCGCCAGCAAGGCCTCGTCGAAATGCAACGCCGCTGTCGGGGCAGCCACGGCGCCGGGGTTCCGGGCAAACACGGTCTGGTAGCGCTGCACGTCTTCGGCCGTGTCGCTATGTTCGATATAGGGCGGCAGGGGCACATGGCCGTGCTGCTCCATCAGCGCGTAGGGATCATCGCTGAGGGTGAAGCGAAACAGGGTGCCGTCCTCGTCGGGCCAGCGGCCGTTCAGGGTTGCCGTAAAGCCGCCATGCATCCGCAGTACTGTGTCCGCAGGCGGCTTCTTGCTGACTTTCATGTGGGCCACCACTTCCCGGTCGGCCAGCACGCGTTCGATCAGCAGTTCCAGCTTGCCCCCGGTCGGCTTTTCGCCGAACAGGCGCGCCTTGATCACCTGTGTGTCGTTGAACACCAGCAGGTCGCCGGGCTCCAGCAGGCCGGGCAGGTCGCGAAAGATCCGGTCTACCGCCTGCGCGTGGGTGCCATCGAGCAGCCGCGAGCCGCTGCGTTCGGCGGCGGGATGCTGGGCGATCAGTTCGGCAGGCAAGGCGAAGTCGAAGTCGCCGAGGGTGAAGTTGCGCATGCTTGAGGACTGCATGCATCGTAGCCACGATGCACTTTTCCGAGCTGGCCCTGGCGCCTGCGCCAAGCGCGGACACCCGCGCCGAGCGAAGGGGTGGGACAAGGCAGAATTGTCCCATGCCCGAAACCAAGGCCTTGTCCGAGCCGCAAAAAGCCTTGCTGAAGCTGGGCCTGGCGCGCGACATCGACCTGGCCTTGCACCTGCCGCTGCGCTACGAGGATGAAACCCGTATCGTCAAGCTGCGCGACGCGAGAGAAGGCGACATCGCGCAGATCGAAGCCACGGTGACCGCGTGCGAAGTGGCGTATCGGCCGCGCCGCCAGTTGGTGGTGACCGTCGACGACGGCAGCGACACTTGCGTACTGCGCTTTTTCAGTTTCTATCCTTCGCAGCAAAAAGCCCTGGCCGTCGGCGCTCGGCTGCGCCTGCGCGGCGAGCTCAAGGGCGGCTTTCTCGGCTGGCAGATGATTCACCCCTCGTTCAAGCCGGCCGGCGGCGAGCTGCAGTGCGCGCTGACGCCGGTGTATTCCACCGTCGCCAGCCTGCCGCAGGCGTATCTGCGCAAGGCGGTGCTGGGCGCGCTGGCACGGGCCGACCTGGCGGACACCTTTCCGCCGGGCGTCAGCGACGCGCTCAGGCCGCTGGTCTGGGGCTTGCGCGAGGCCCTGGCTTTCCTGCACCAGCCTGCGCCCGACGTCTCGATGGCCGCCCTGGAAGACCGCAGCCATCCGGCCTGGCAACGCCTGAAAGCGGAGGAATTGCTGGCCCAGCAGCTGTCGCAGCTGCAAAGCAAGCGAGAACGCGAAGTGCTGCGCTCGCCGGCCTTGGCCGCTCGCCCGGCGGGCCTGCACGAGCAGCTGCTGGCGGCACTGCCCTTTCAGCTGACAGCCGCCCAGCACCGGGTGGGAGAAGAAATCGCCAGCGATCTGGGCCGCAGCAGCCCCATGCACCGGCTGCTCCAGGGCGACGTGGGCTCCGGCAAGACCGTGGTGGCGGCGCTGGCCGCGGCGATCGCCGTCGATGCCGGCTGGCAATGCGCCCTGATGGCGCCCACCGAAATCCTGGCCGAGCAGCATTTCCGCAAGCTGATCGGCTGGCTGGAGCCCCTTTTCACGCCTCGCGGCCTGCGCGTGGCCTGGCTGACGGGCAGCCAGAAGAAGAAGGAGCGCAGCGAGATGCTGGCGCTGATTGCCAGCGGCGAGGCCGCGCTGGTGGTGGGCACGCACGCCATGATCCAGGATCTGGTGCAGTTCAAGAACCTCGGGCTGGCCGTCATCGACGAGCAGCACCGGTTCGGCGTGGCGCAGCGGCTGGCTCTGCGCGCCAAGATGAAGGAGGCCGGGCAGGAGCCGCATCTGCTGATGATGTCGGCCACGCCGATCCCCCGGACCTTGGCAATGAGCTACTACGCCGACCTGGACGTCTCGACGCTCGATGAGTTGCCGCCGGGACGCACGCCCGTGGTCACCAAGCTGATCGCCGACAGCCGGCGCGAGGAAGTGACCGAGCGGATTCGCGCCCAGGTGGCGCAGGGGCGGCAGGTCTACTGGGTCTGTCCGCTGATCGAGGAGAGCGAGGCGCTGGACCTGACCAATGCGACGGCCACCCACGAGGCCTTGAGCGCGGCGCTGCCGGGCGTGATGGTGGGCCTGCTGCATTCGCGCATGCCGGCGCCGGAAAA
>JAKFEZ010000217.1:0-3032 GCA_036675435.1 Ramlibacter sp.
TTCAACCGGCTTACCAAGTCGCGTGACGCCATCGTCGCCGACTTTGCGGGGCTGACGCGGGACCGGCACTACGGCAACGCCCGGCACGGCAAGCTCGAATTCATCGTCGTCGACACCGGCGGCTTCGAGCCGACGGCCGAGAGCGGCATCTACATGGAGATGGCCAAGCAGACGCGCCAAGCCGTCGCCGAAGCCGACGTCGTGGTGTTCGTCGTCGATGCCCGGGGCGGGCTGACCGGGCAGGACCATGACATCGCCCGGTACCTCCGAAAGCTGGGCAAGCCCACGGTGCTGGCCGCCAACAAGGCCGAGGGCATGACCGAAGGCGTCCAGCTGACCGAGTTCTACGAACTGGGCCTGGGCGAAGTGCATCCGGTATCCGCCGCGCACGGCCAGGGCATCCGCAGCCTGGTCGAGCACGCGTTCGAGCCGCTGCACCTTCCCGATGAGGATGAGGAGGAGGGCGAGGCGCAGGACACGGGCGTCATCAAGCTGGCCGTGGCGGGGCGCCCCAACGTCGGCAAGTCCACGCTGATCAATACCTGGCTGGGCGAAGAGCGGCTGGTTGCGTTCGACCTGCCCGGCACCACCCGCGATGCGATCTCGGTTCCGTTCGAGCGTGGCGGGCAGAAGTTCGAGCTCATCGATACGGCCGGGCTGCGCCGCAAGGGCAAGGTGTTCGAGGCGATCGAGAAATTCTCCGTCGTCAAGACATTACAGGCCATCGAGTCCGCCAACGTCGTGCTGTTGCTGCTGGACGCGACGCAAGGCGTGACTGACCAGGATGCGCACATTGCCGGCTACATCCTCGAGAGCGGCCGCGCCGTGGTGCTGGCGCTCAACAAGTGGGATGCGGTGGATGAGTACCAGCGCCAGCAGTTGCAGCGGCAAATTGAAACGCGTCTCGCATTCCTGAAGTTCGCACCCCTGCATTTCATCTCGGCCATCAAGCGCCAGGGGCTGGGGCCGGTGTGGTCGGCCATTGCGCACGCGCACAGGTCCGCCATGATCAAGATGCCGACGCCGGTGCTCACCCGGCTGTTGCTGGAGGCGGTGCAGTTCCAGTCGCCGCAGCGTGCGGGCATGTTCCGGCCCAAGCTGCGTTATGCGCACCAGGGGGGGATGAACCCGCCGGTGATCATCGTGCACGGGAACTCGCTCGAGCACGTCACGGAAGCTTACAAACGGTTCCTGGAAGCGCGCTTTCGCAAGGAGTTCAACCTGGTGGGCACGCCGCTGCGCATCCAGATGAAAACTTCGTCCAATCCCTATTCGGACAAAGATAATTCCTGAGCCCTTGAAGCGGCTGCGGGTGTCGCCAAATAGTGTGCTCAGCAGGCTTGCGCCTACTTGCACGCCTTTGTTGCTGTGGTAAGGTGCAGTTTCCAACAACACTTCCGAATGCGGAACACGGAGAATATCGTGAGCAACAAAGGGCAGCTTCTACAAGACCCATTCCTCAACACCTTGCGTCGCGAGCATGTGCCGGTGTCGATTTACCTGGTCAACGGCATCAAGCTGCAAGGCCAGATCGAATCTTTCGATCAATACGTCGTGTTGCTGCGCAACACGGTCACGCAGATGGTTTACAAGCATGCCATCTCCACCATCGTTCCCGGGCGCGCGGTGAACTTCTCCACCGCCGAGAGCGCCGAAGCCGGCCCGGCCTGAGGCCGGCGCGCCGAAGCTGTAGCGGCGCGGGGGCCACCCGCGTCCGCCCGCCCAAAGCCGCCAACGCCAACCGAATTCCTGGTCCAGAGTTTGTCAGCATCCCTCGAACGCCCAGCCGCCTCCACCATCCTCGTGGGCGTGGACCTGGGCTTGCCGCACTTCGACGGCGAACTGGAAGAGCTCGGCCTGCTGGCGCAGACCGCGGGGCTGGCGCCCGTCGCCCGCGTCACCTGCAAGCGCAAGGCGCCCGATGCGGCGCTTTTCATCGGCAAGGGCAAGGCCGACGAGATCAAGGCGCTCGCCTTGGAGACCGGCGCCAACGAAATCCTCTTCGACCAGGCCTTGAGCCCCGCGCAGCAGCGCAACCTGGAGCGGCACCTGGAGCTTCCGGTCAACGACCGCACCCTGCTGATCCTCGAGATCTTCGCGCAGCGTGCCCGCAGCCACGAAGGCAAGCTGCAGGTCGAACTGGCGCGCCTGCAATACGTCAGCACCCGGCTGGTGCGCCGTTGGTCCCACCTGGAGCGCCAGACCGGCGGCGCGGGCGTTCGGGGCGGCCCGGGCGAAAAGCAGATCGAGCTGGACCGCCGGATGATCGGCGACGCCATCAAGCGCACGCGAGAGCGGCTCGAAAAGGTCAAGAAGCAGCGCCACACCCAGCGCCGCCAGCGCGAGCGCCGCGGCGCCTTCAACATCTCGCTCGTTGGCTACACCAACGCCGGCAAGTCCACGCTGTTCAATGCCTTGGTCAAGGCCCGCGCCTATACGGCCGACCAGCTCTTCGCCACGCTGGACACCACTACCCGCCAGCTCTACCTGGGGCCGGCGGAAGGCAGCGGCGATTTTGCCGGCCGGTCGGTGTCGCTGTCCGACACGGTAGGATTCATCCGCGATCTCCCGCACGGCCTGATCGACGCTTTCCAGGCCACGTTGCAGGAAGCGGTCGATGCCGACCTGCTGTTGCATGTGGTGGATGCCGCCAATCCCGACCATCCGGAGCAGATCGCCGAAGTGCAGCGTGTGCTGCACGAGATCGGCGCCGGCGACGTCCCCCAAGTGCTGGTCTTCAACAAGATCGATTTGATGGCCCCCGAGCAGCGCCCCCTCCAGGCCGTTGACGTTTTCGAGCTGGAAGGCACCCGTGTGCCGCGCTTGTTCGCCAGCAGCCGGACCGGGGAAGGCCTGCCTGCGCTTCGGCGCCAATTGGTGGAAGAATTGAGCCAGCGCAACGGAGACAGCCAATCCGAGCGCCATAACCCGGAATTGCACGGCACGCCCGCCTAGGGCGGACCCAGTTGGGCACAATGCAACAAGAAAGAACCGACGCGCGATGAACTTCCAATTACGCAGCCTGCGATGGG
>JAKFEZ010000228.1:0-3030 GCA_036675435.1 Ramlibacter sp.
CCTGATGGCGACCTTCTTCGTCGCCTTCGGCACCACCGTGAGCGCCTTCTGGATCCTGGCGCTCAACTCGTGGATGCAGACCCCTGCCGGCCACGAGATCATCGACGGCGTGTTCCACGTCACCAGTTGGGTCGAGGTGATCTTCAACCCCTCCTTCCCCTATCGCCTGACCCACACGCTGCTGGCCTCGGCATTGACCTGCTCGTTCCTGATAGCCGGCCTGAGCGCCTGGCAATTGCTGCGCGACACGACGCGGCGGGCGGCAGCCAAGGGTCTGCGTGTCGGCCTTACGGGGGCCGCCGTGCTCATTCCGGTTCAGATCTTCTTGGGCGACCTGCACGGCCTCAACACGCTCGAGCACCAGCCGCAGAAGATCGCCGCGATGGAAGGCATCTGGGAAACGCAGCGGGGCGCCCCGCTGATGCTCTTCGCCTGGCCCGACGCCGAGTCGCGCAGCAACCTCTTCGGCATCGGAGTTCCGAAGCTGGCCAGCTTCGTCCTGACCCACGACCTCGACGGCGAACTCAAGGGCGTCAACGACTTCCCCGAAGCTCACCCGCCGGTGGCGCCGGTGTTCTGGGCCTTTCGCGTGATGGTCGGCATGGGCCTGTTGATGCTCGCCGTGAGCTGGATCGGCTGGGGCCTCGCGCGGCGTGCCGGCTGGGCACCGGAGAAGCTGCCGCGGCCCTTGCTCTGGGTGCTGGCCGGCATGACGTTCTCGGGCTGGGTCGCCACCGTGGCGGGCTGGTACGTCACCGAAATCGGCCGCCAGCCCTTCATCGTGTACGGCCTGCTGCGAACCGCCGATGTCGTGTCGGACGTGCCTGCGCCGATGATCGCCGGCAGCCTCGCGATGTACCTGCTGCTCTACCTGGCGCTGATCGTCGCCTACGTCGGTGTGCTGAAGTACATGGCCGAAAAGCCCGACGAGGTGACGCAGCCCGACGCGCTGGACCGCGCCAAGGGTCGCGCCGCCGAAGTGCTGGTCGAAGGAAAGGCCAGCTCGTGAGCGGCCGCAGGGCCGCCCCAAGGCCGGCGAATATCCCCTCAGGGGGCCGGCGCCTTCAGGCGCCATGGGGGCAGTCATGACGTTCGACGAAGCGCTGCCCGTGATCTTCATGGCGTTGATGGGCCTGTCCATGCTCGTCTACGTCGTCAGCGACGGCTACGACCTCGGCGTCGGCCTGCTGATGCCGCGCGCCAGCGCCGCCGAGAAGGACGTGCTGATCGCCTCCATCGGCCCGTTCTGGGACGCAAACGAAACCTGGCTGGTGCTCGGCATCGGCATCCTGCTCGTCGCCTTTCCCAAGGCGCACGGCCTGGTGCTCACGCAGCTCTACCTGCCAGTGGCGCTGATGCTGGTCGGACTGATCCTGCGCGGCGTGGCCTTCGACTTCCGCGTCAAGGCCAAGGCAGTCCGCAAGTCGATGTGGGACCGGCTGTTCTTCGCCGGCTCGCTACTCGCCTCGGTGTCGCAGGGCTGGATGCTCGGGCGCTACGTCAGCGGCTTCGGCGAGGGCTGGAACTACCCCGTCTTCGCCGGCGCCATCGCGCTCGCGCTCCCGGCGGCCTACGTGCTGATGGGTGCCGCCTGGCTGGTCATGAAGACCGAAGGCGAGCTGCAGGAGAAGGCCGTCCACTGGGCCAAGCTGGCCTGGTGGCCGGTGGTCGTGGGCATGGTGCTGATCTCTCTGGCCACGCCCTGGATCAGCGAGACGGTGCGCGAGCGCTGGTTCTCGCTGCCGGAGATCATCGCGCTGATGGTGATTCCGATGACGACGGCGATCGCTCTCGTGACCGCGCGCGTGTTGCTCGACAAGCCCATCGTTCGCGGCCCGCTGTGCTGGCTGCCCTTCGCGCTGCTGATCGGCGTCTTCGTGCTCGGCTTCCTCGGCCTGGCCTACAGCATCTACCCCTATGTGGTGATCGACCGGCTCACGATCTGGGACGCGGCCAGCAGTCCGGCCGCGCTCAAGGTCATTCTGTTCGGCGTGTGCATCTCGGTGCCGGCGATCGCTGCCTACACGGTGTTCTCGTACCGGGTGTTCTGGGGCAAGGCGACGGAGCTGCGCTACGGGTGAGCCCTCGCGGGCGGGCCATGAGCCTGGGCTTCATCCACCGCCTCTTTGCATATAGAGGTCGAAGTAGCGCATGAAGGCCTGGCGCGCCTCCTCGGTCACGCCCTCGAAGCGAAAGCCGACCGTCATGCGTGGCATGCACATGAGCGCGATGCGCCGTGGCGGCAGTTCGTGCCAGCACAGGAACAACCGGCCGCGGCCGATCGAAACGACGGCGCTATCGCCGTCGATGCGCACCTCGCACGGGCCGCAGGCCCCAGGTAGCCGCAGCAGCCATTCGGCTTCGGTCCCGGCGGTGTCGCGCTCGAAGATCGAGGAGTAGTCCGCCTGCATCAACCGCCCGCGATCGGCGGCCAGATGGCAAGCACATCACCCTCGATCAAGGTGCGCGTCGGGCGGTCTTCCGGGGCGACGTAGTGCCCGTTGATCAACACCAGATGCACGAGCTTCATCGGCAGCGCAAAGGGCGCAATGACGTCGGCGATGGTCGCTTCAGGCGCGATGTCGAGCTCGACCCGATTGCCACTGCGCGCTTCGGGCGGCAGATAGTCGGTGAGCATGGCGTAGAGCTTGAACGTGATCTTCATGCGGGGATGATGGCCGGGATCGACTCGGCGCCGGCTGAAAGCGAGATGCCGCTGCAGGCAAAGCCGGTTCCGGATGCCCGGCTTCGCCAGCTGCGCCGCGCTCTTTCGGGCTCAGCGCGCCTGCGCCGCCGTCTGCTGCCAACGCTCCTGCGCCTGGCCCTGTGCGATGTAGGCGGCAGTGAGCAAGGTCGGATCGTCGATCAGGCGCTCGCGCCATTCGCCCAGCCTGACCCGCCCCTCCACCAGCCCGCGCATCACGCCCACGTGCTCGGTCCAGCCGATGCTGTTGCAACCGACCAGCCGCTCATGGTCGAACTGCAGGCTCAGGTGCCTGAAGCCGCCCGCATCGGTGAGCTCCACATGCT
>JAKFEZ010000122.1:0-16217 GCA_036675435.1 Ramlibacter sp.
TGTCGATTCGGTCGGTGATGCTTCGTCGTCACCAAGGGCGGATGTGCCGCCCGCAACCATCCCCCTGGAGGAATGCATATGGCCGGCAAGAACACGATCTGCCTCTGGTACAACCGCGACGCGCTGGAAGCTGCGCAGTTCTACGCGAAGACCTTTCCCGACAGTTCCGTCGGCGCCGTGTACCGCGCGCCGGGCGACTTCCCGTCGGGCAAGGAAGGCGACGTCCTGACCGTGGAATTCACGGTCATCGGCATCCCCTGCATCGGCTTGAACGGCGGACCGACGTTCCCGCAAACCGAAGCGTTCTCGTTCCAGGTGGCCACCGAGGACCAGGCCGAAACCGATCGGCTATGGAACGCGATCGTCGGCAACGGCGGGCAGGAGAGCGCCTGCGGCTGGTGCAAGGACAAGTGGGGCCTGTCGTGGCAGATCACTCCCCGGGCCCTCACGGACGCCATCGCCGACCCCGACCGGGCCGCGGCGAAGCGGGCTTTCGAAGCCATGATGGAAATGGGGAAGATCGACATCGCCCGGATCGAGGCGGCCCGCAGGGGCTGAGCGCGGACTCTTCCCAGGAGAGCGTGGTCAAGCCGTCCTGAGCACGCACGGCATCCCGGGAATCAGTCGGAAGCCCTGGCCGCCTCGCCGTAGATCAACTTCGCGGCGGCGTCCAGCAGCGGGGCTTCGCTGCCGCTGGACTCGCACCGCGACGTGTCGAAGTGGCACAACGCCCCCCACCGCGAGCCGTCCGGCGCGTTGATCACGGCGCCGCAGTACGACAGGATGTCGCTGTCCGCCATCCACGGCACACGCGCGTCCGTGGGGCCGTGCGCGACTTCCAGCGTGCCTCCCGCGCGCGCCAGGTGGGCGCAATAAGCCCGGGCCAGCGGGACGTCTTCGCCCGAAGTGACCTCCGCCACCCAGCGGTCGATCAGGGCGACATTGCGCAGCATGTCGCCATCGAAGCGGAACACGCCGGTGTAGCGGTGGGAAGTCCGCCCATTGAGGAACTTCAAGGCCCCGAGCATGCCTTGGTCGCGCAGGCAGGCGGCGAACTTCGTGACGTCCGAATCAGGCAAGGGATGGGCCCGCGTCCTGGCCCAGCAGCCTTTTCGCTTCCCGCGGGTCCAGGCCATACATCTCGGCAAACTCGGCCACCGTCTTGCCGCTGGCCTTGAACGCGTTCTGCAGGGCTTCGCGGCGCGCATTCTTCTGCGCGACGACCGACAGGGCCTCTTCCAGCAGCGCGTGCAGGTTGTCGTCCGGCGATGTGAAGCGCTCTCGGTAGGCCTCACGGCTGAGGCCGGACGCCTCGATCGCGGCCGCCAGTTGCTGCACGGCCTGCTGGCGCGCCGGCTCCGGCGCCTTGCCGCTGCGGCGCTTGTACAGCTCCAGGATGGCGTGATGCACATGCTCCGGCGCCACGGGCTCCACGGGCCTGGCCTGCAGGTCGTGGCGCGGCAAGCCGGAGGCCACCGCTTCGATGTAGCGCGTCGACCGCGTGTGCAGCCCGATCGCCACCTTCAGCTCGTCCGCGGGCAACGCCTCCGGATGCGCCGCGACAAGCTCTTCAAAGACGCCGATCTTGAGCGGCAGGAAGCGGGCACCGAAGAGCCGCGGATACAGCTCGAACAGTTTCTGCAGGAGGGGGGGCACCGGGCGGGGCGCCTTGCGTGCGGCAGCGGGACGGCGGGTGGCCGGGGAAGTGACGGTCGAGTCTTGGGTCATGGCTGGGATCACTTCTTCAGTTTAGTCGCAAAGCGCAACTGCCCGATCAACGCCGGGGGTCAGGTATCCTGACCGCTTTCGCCTGAGAGGAGCCCATGACACAAACTGAATCGCCCAAGAAGAACTCCGCCTTCATGAAGGCCTTGAAGCCCAGCCCCCAGCTGGCGGCCGTCATCGGCCCGGAGCCCGTGCCGCGCACGGAGGTCACCAAGCGGCTGTGGGCCTACATCAAGGAACGCAACCTGCAGAACCCCGCGAACAAGCGCAACATCCTGTGCGACGACAAGCTCAAGGCCGTGATGGGCAAGGACGAAGTCACGATGTTCGAAATGACCGGGCTGGTGGGCAAGCACCTGAGCTAGGCATGAGCCGTTCGCCGCGCGACGCCGGGTGATGCGGGACGGCCGCTCTCCCTTCACGGATCCCGCCGCCGTCGCCACCTACGGGGCGGATGCCCGGCGCAAGGTCCCGGGCCTGGACGATCTTCATCGGATGGTCACCCTGCTGCTGGCGGAACGCGCATCGGAACGGGCGCATCTCCTGGTCGTCGGCGCCGGGGGCGGGCTGGAGCTCAGGGCCATGGCCGACGCCAGGGCCGGCTGGCACTTCACCGGCGTGGACCCTTCGCCTGCCATGCTCGACCTCGCACGCGATGCGGTTTCACCTTTTGCCGGGCGGGTCGATCTCGTGGCGGGTACGGTGGACCAGGCGCCGGCGGGGCCCTTCGACGGCGCAACCTGCCTTCTCACGCTGCATTTCCTGGACCGTGCCGAACGGCTGCGGACGCTGCGGGAAATTCATCGCCGCTTGAAGCCGGACGCCAGGCTGGTGATCGCCCATCACGCGCCCCCAGGCGACGACGTCGAGCGCTGGCTGGCCCGTTCGGCGGCCTTTGGTGCCGGACCCGTCTCCGACGATGCAACTGCAAAAGCTTCGGGCAAGGCGTTGGCGCAGCGCCTGCCGCTTCTCGGCCCGGACGCCGAAGAAGAACTGCTGCGCGCGGCCGGTTTCGCGGATGTGGAACTGTTCTATGCCGCTTTTTCGTTTCGCGGCTGGGTCGCGACGGCAGCTCCGGCATGATCCCCGCTGCGTGGCGGCGCGAGAAGTCCCCTGCCCTGCACCCCTGAAAGAGCACGAACAATGAACCACACCAACGACGAAACCTGGCGCGCACGCGTCCACCTGGCCGCGGCCAACCGCCTCGCGGTCTACGACGACCTGGAAGAAGGCATCGACAACCACTTCACGATGCGCGTGCCGGGGCAGGAGGACCGCTACCTGGTCCTGCCCTTCGGCCTGCACTGGTCCGAGGCGAAGGCCAGCGACCTGATCGTGTTCAACGAAGCCGGCGACGTGCTGGAAGGCAACGGCAGCCTGGAGCTCAGCGCCCTGAGCATCCACGCGCCGCTGCACCGCATCACCGGCGCCAACGTCGTCCTGCACACCCACCAGACCTGGGCGCTGGCGTTGAACATGCTGGAGGACAACCGCCTGCTGCCCGGCAGCCAGACGGCCGCCTTCCTCACGCGCAACATCGCCTACGACGACGGCTACTCGGGTCTCGCCGATTCATTGAGCGAGGGGGAGCGCCTGGCTTCGGTGCTGGGCGACAAGCACATCATGTTCATGAAGAACCACGGCGTGCTGGCGGTGGGCGACAACGTCGGGCAGGCCTACCGGCGCCTGTACAAGCTGGAGCGGGTCTGCCGCGCGCAGGTGCTGGCCATGTCCACTGGCCGGCCCCTCGCGGTGCTGCAGGAGGAGATGGTGAAGAAGGTCGAGGCGCCGAACCCGCGCAACAGCCATTCGCAAGCGGAGCGCGAGGCGCTGTATTTCGCCGCGATGATGCGGGTGCTGGACCGGGAGAACCCGGGCTACGCGGACTGAGACGCCCGGGGCTAAGATGCGCCGGGGATTTCCCCCGAACCGGAGCGAGCCATGACACTGGATCAGTACAACGAGGCCGTCAAGGCCATCCTCGGCGCGCAGCAGAAGATCGCGCAGTCCACCGCGCAGCTGGCGATGTCGGGGCAGGCCAATCCGACCAATCCCGAATTCACCCGCATCATGACCAGCCAGTGGGAACTGGTCCAGCAGATGGCCAAGCTCAACACGGACCTGATGCTGGGGATCATGACGCCGAAGAAGTAGGCGGCGCCTCGCCGCGACAAAGCTTGCAAAAGGAGACTGGATGTTTTCGCACGTGATGGTCGGCAGTTCCAACCTGGACCGTTCCCGCCTCTTCTACGACGCCGTGTTAGGCACCCTCGGCGTCCCCGCCGGTTTCCTGGACCGCCACCGGATCTTCTGGCGCTCCAAGACCGGCGTGTTCGGCGCGACCTTGCCCATCAACGGCGAGCCGCAGACCATCGGCAACGGCGGCACGATCGGCTTTGCGTGTGAATCCCCCCAGCAAGTGGACGCCTGGCACGCAGCAGGCGTTGCCCATGGCGGCGCCACCTGCGAGGACCCGCCGGGCCTGCGCCCGGGCGCGGCCGGGCAGTTGTACCTGGCGTACCTGCGCGATCCGGACGGCAACAAGCTCTGCGCGATGTACCGGGTGCCGAAGGCCTGACAGGCGCGTTGGCTTCGGGGCGGGGCGCTACGCAGCCGCGTCGCTGCGGGCGCAGGCGCTCTGCGGACTGCCGAACTCGACCCGCTCGACCGCGCCCTCTGCCACCAGCAGGTCGATCAGGCACTCCGCCTGCCCCTCACTCAAGCCGCAGTTCCGAACTATCCACCCGTGCGTGAGCGGGCCGCAGGACATGCGCGACATGGCTCGCAGCACTGGAGCAGTCCGCAAGTGCGGTGGAATCACGGGCCAAACCCGCATGCGGTACGCGTATCGGCGCGCGGCCGCACCGTTCGATCCTGGCGACCCCTGCAGGCTCGCAACCGTCCTTGCCACGAACGTCCTGACCTTCCCACCCAGGCCTGGCCACATCTGCATCACGCGCCCCCCCCGAGAACTCTTGGGAGCCGCTCCGAGCGAAAAGAAGAACTTGGCACCCTGGCCCTCGCTGGCATCGGCCCAGATATGCCCTGCATGTCTCTCGACTGCGCGGCGTGCGATGGCCAGTCCGATGCCGCTGCCTTCGAATTCGGCTGGACCGTGCAACCGGACCAGCGGGGCAAAGAGCTCGCCGGCGTGGGCCATGGGGAAGCCCACGCCGTTGTCACTGACGCAGAACGCCTGGTGGGCTCCCGCCGCGACAACCCGGAAGTCGATCCGCGCCACGGGCCGCTGCGATGTGAATTTCCACGCGTTCCCCAGGAGGTTCCCCATCAGGAGGCGCAGCAAGTCGGGGTCGCCGATGGCACGCATGCCCGCCTGGATCTCGACCTCCACGGTGCGGCTGTCTCCGACGCTGCGCAGCAGGTCGACGATTTCCCAGGCGATGGCGCTCAGGTCCACGTGTTCCCAGCGCATCGCCTGCATCGACATCGGGGCCAGCACGAGAAGCGCCTCGCCGAGGCTTTTGGCGTGGGCGGCGGTTCGACGGACGCCGTCCAGATGCCGGCGTCCGCGATCGGAAAGGGCACCGTGTTCGCGCTCGTACAGCGCCGCGGAAAACCCCTCGATGATGGCCATCGACGTCTTCAGTTCATGCGGGATGGCACGCGCGAAGGCCTCCCAGTCCCGCAAGGCGGACTCGAGCTGCCCGATGCGCGCGTCTGAGTTGCCGCCATCCTCGTCCGCAGCCTCGCCCATCACCCGGAGCGTTCCTTCGAGCAGGCGGGGGCGCCGGTTGGCGTCCGGCAGCGACCAGGCCCTCAGGTGCACCCTCTTGCGCAGGCCGGCGGCCGTCACGAGTCCCAGTTCTATCTCGAAAGGTTCACCGGTGCGGATGCCCGTCGCCGCGCGGCCCAGCAGCTCCGGCAGGTCCAGGGGATCGATGAAGCCCAGCGCCTGCGAGAGGGTGGGCTCGAACGAGCGTGGCGCGTCGTGCATGCTGCGCACTTCGTCGGACCAGGTGAGGCGCGAGCTGCGCAGGTCGAGGGACCAGGGAGCGGCCTCCGAAGGCAGCACCCGGTGGGGTGGGTCGGAAAGGCTGGAATCAGGCTGGGGCATGGTGCGGGATCCACTGCGGATGGAAGCATCCGCGCATGGCATAGCGTAGGAACGGCGGCGAGCCGGAACAAGAACCAGACGGCGAGAAAAAGACCGGTGCAGCCGCTACGGGCTATGCCGCGGCCCGCTGCTGTTGCAGCAGTTGCCCCAGCGATGCCATGGCCGCTTCGCCGCGCTTGCCGAAAGGATGCCCATAGTTCAAGCGCAGGCAGTTGCGAAAACGGCCCTCGGGCGAAAACAGCGTGCCGGGCGCGACGCAGATCCCCAGTGGCTTGGCGTCCTGGTACAGCTGCAAGGCATCGAATTCGGGCGGCAGCTCCACCCAGAGGAGATAGCCGCCTTGCGGGCGGGTGGCGCGGGTGCCGGCGGGAAAGTGGCGGGCCACCGCATCGGCCAGTACCGCCTGCTGCGAGCTGAGCGTGAGCCGCAGCTTGCGCAGGTGCTTGTCGAACGCGCCATGTTCCATGTAGCTGGCGATGGCCAGTTGCGGCGGGATCGATGTATTGAGGTTGAGGGCCAGCTTGTTGCGGGTCACGCGTGACATGAACCGCCCCGGCGCCACCCAGCCAATCCGGAAACCTGGCGCGAGGGATTTTGCAAACGACGAGCAGTGCATCACCAGGCCGGCGTTGTCGAAGGACTTGGCCGGGGGCGGCCGGTTCGCTCCGAAGAACAGGTCCGCGTACACGTCATCTTCGATCAAGGGCAGTTCGTACCGCGCCAGGAGCGCTACCAGCGCCTGTTTGTCCGCAGGACTCATCAGACTGCCCAGCGGGTTCTGGAAGTTCGTCATCAGCCAGCAGGCCGAGGGTGCGTGCTGGCGGATCGCGCGCTCCAGCGCGTGGAGGTCCACTCCCGTGCACGGATCGGTTGCGACCTGGACGGCCCGCAGGCCCCGGGCCTCGAGCGCCTGCAACGCACCGTAGAACGTCGGCGATTCGATGATGACGCTGTCACCCGGCTGTGTGACGGCGGACAGGCAGAGGTTGAGCGCTTCGAGCGCGCCGTTCGTCACGAGGATCTCCTGGTCGGAGATCTGCATGCCGTCGGCGCCGTAGCGAAGCGAGATCTGCCGGCGCAGCCGCCCGTTGCCGGGCGAGAGGTCTTCCAGGACCCGCTTGGGGCCCATCCAGTTGGCCGTGCGGACGATGGCTTTCGCCAGCCGGGGCAGCGGGTACAGGAAGGCGCTCGGGAAGGCGGACGCAAGGCCGACGGCGTCGGGCGCGCGGCTGTCTTCGAGGAGCTTGAAGATCATGTCGCTCACGTCCACGGAGATGGGGTGCTCCGTCGGCGTGGACGCCTGCGGCGGCTCGGGTGTCGCGAGTCCGGCGGCGGAAGTGACAAAGTAGCCGGACCGCTCCCTGCCCCGGACGAGTCCACGCGACTCCAGCAGGTAGTAGGCCTGGAAGACAGTGCTCGCGCTGACGGCCCGGCTGCTGCTCGTGTAGCGCATCGAAGGAAGCTTCTCGCCGGGTCGCAGCAGGCCCTGGCGGATCGAGGCCTCGATTTCGTCGGCGAGGGTCTCGTAGAGCTTCATGGCCGCTTGTTGTGCTGCACGATAACCCCTCGCATGCGGGGCGTCTACCGCCTTCTGCCGCGCGATGGACCCCACAGGAACGCGCCAATGCAGCGATTTCCGGGTCCGCGAGGCTGTGGCCGCATCCGTCTTGCCCTCGGGCAAAATGAACGGGTGGTACCGCCCAACTCATCGGCAGCAGAGGTTCAAACCGAACAGCGATTCCAGACCCTCTTCGAGCAGGCACCGTTCAGCGTGCAACTGCTTTCGGTCGATGGGCGCACCCTGAAGGTCAACCGGGCCTGGAAGGATCTGTGGGGCGCGCACGATGGCGACCCCCTGCTCGACTTCGTGCTGACGCAGTACAACATGCTCACCGACCCGCAGCTCGAGGCCAAGGGCGTGACGCCGCACCTGCGCCGGGCCTTCGCGGGCGAGGAGTCCGTGCGGCTGCCGGCCATCCACTACGACCCCGCCGAACTCGGCCAGCCCGGGCTGGCGCGCTGGGTGGAAGCCACGGCCCGGCCGATCAAGGGGCCGGACGGCGCCGTCGTCGAAGTGATGCTGATCCACGAAGACGTGACGGAGCGCCTGCTGGAGACGCGCCAGCTGCGCGCGAGCGAGGCCCAGTTCAGGACCATCGCCGACGCCATGCCGCAGATGGTGTGGTCCACGCTGCCGGATGGCTACCACGACTACTACAACCACCAGTGGTACGAATTCACCGGCGCGCCGCCGGGCACCACCGACGGCGAGGGCTGGAACGGCATGTTCCACCCCGACGACCAGCCGCGCGCCTGGGAGGTGTGGCGGCACAGCCTGAAGACCGGCGAGAAGTACGAGATCGAGTACCGCTTGCGGCACCGCTCCGGCGAGTACCGGTGGGTGCTGGGGCGGGCGCTGCCGGTGCGCAACGGCCAGGGCGAGATCGTGCGGTGGATGGGCACTTGCACCGACATCCATGAACAGAAGCGGGCGCGCGACGAGCTGCTCGCCACCAATCGCCGCAAGGACGACTTCCTGGCCATGCTCGCGCACGAGTTGCGCAACCCGCTGGCGCCGATCAGCACCGCGGCGCAGCTGCTCAAGGCGGTGTCTTCCGACCGGGCCCGGGTCGAGCGGTCCGCCGAGATCATCGAGCGCCAGGTGCGGCACATGACGGAGCTGGTCGACGACTTGCTGGACGTCTCGCGCGTGACGCGCGGGCTCGTCGAGCTGGAGCGCGCGCCCGTGGAACTGAAGGCGGTATTGGGCAGCGCGATCGAGCAGGTACGGCCCTTGATCGAGGCCCGCGGCCATCAGCTGACCACGCGCATGGCCTCCGGTGACGTGTATGTGCTGGGGGACCGCACCCGGCTCGTGCAGGTCGTTTCCAACCTGCTCGCCAACGCCGCGAAATACACGCCACCCAACGGCTCCGTGTCCCTTTCGATGACGGTGGGCGAACACGTGGAGGTGCGCGTCGCGGACAACGGCATGGGCATGGAGGCGCAGCTGATCCCCCATGTGTTCGAGCTGTTCACGCAGGGAGAACGCACGCCCGACCGGGCGCAGGGCGGGCTGGGCCTCGGCCTCGCCCTCGTGAAAAGCCTGGTGGAGCTGCACGGCGGCCGCGTGACGGCCGAGAGCGACGGGCCGGGCAAGGGCAGCACATTCACCGTCACGCTGCCGCCGCTGAAGGCCGGTGCGCCGGCGGTCTCCGAGGCGCACCAGCGCATCGACATCCCGCGCGCCGTGAAAGCGCTGCGCGTGATGGTCGTCGACGACAACAAGGACGCCGCCGAGACGCTGGGCATGCTGCTGGAAAGCGTGGGCCACGAAGTGCGCGTGCTCCACGACCCCCAGCACGCGCTCGCGGCAGTGCGGGAGAGTGCGTTCGACGCTTTCGTCCTGGACATCGGCCTGCCCGGCATGGACGGCTACACGCTCGCCCGGCAGCTGCGTGCCCATGCCCATGCCGCCGCGGCGACCTTCATCGCGCTGACGGGGTATGGGAGCGCGGATGACAAGCATCGCGGCGGCGATGCGGGCTTCCACCACTACCTGGTGAAGCCCGCCGATCTCAACGCGCTGGCACGCCTGCTGCAGCAACCCGCGACAGGATCTCCCGGGTGACCGGCGACCACACCTCCCAGTCGTGGCCGCCCGCAGGCTCCAGCACCTTCTGCGGGGGCAGCAGCGGCGCGATCAGGGGCAGCGCTCCGCGCAGGCGGTCCCTGGTGCCGTAAGCCACCCACACGTTCGGTCGCGGGCCGGGCGGGCGCGACCAGGTCTGCAGGTAGCGCCACAACTCCGGCTGGAAATTGTCGCCATCGATCACGCGAGGCGCCGGCGGCGGTTGCCAACGTGCCACTCCGCCGGCGGCAGCGATTTCCTGCAGCAGCGCCTTCTCGCCGAGGTAGGGCGCCAGCAGCACCAGCCCGTCCACCTGGTTCGGGTGCGCCTGGTCGTACAGCAAGGCGCCCATGCCGCCGAGCGATGCGCCGACGAGCCACACCTGCGCATAGCCGCGCTTGCGCGCCGGCTCGATCACTTCGGCGTGCAGGCGCGGCACGGCCTGCCCTTCCATGTAGTACCCCAGGGCCAGGCCGGTGAGCACGACATCGGCGTCGGGCCAGGCCTGCTGGATGGCCTGCGTGATGCCGCTGCGCTGCAGGCCCTTCACGTCGTCTCCACGCCCGGGCAGCACCACCACCAGCCGCTGCGCCTTCTGCGGGGCGGCGACGAATTCGGTGGGGATCGGCCGGGACGGGTCGCCGCGCGGGAAGCAACCCACCAGCATGCCGAGGGAGAGGAGGAGGTAGGACCAGTTCAGGACGCGCATGGATCCATTGTGGGGCTCGCCGGCCTAAAGCGCACCCAATGCGCGCCGCAGCCCGTCGCGGTACACGGGCGACTCGTGCAGGTCGTTGTGGTCCGCCCCCGGCACCACGAGCACGCGTGCACCCGGCAGCACCTGCCTCAGCCGCTGCAGGTGGTGGACCCTGATCAGGCTGTCCTTCTCCGCGTGGACCAGCAGCACCGGCCCGGCGATGCGGGGCAGGTGCGCTTCCGTTTCCAGCGGATAGCGCAGCAGCCAGCCCGGCACCCAGGGGTAGAACTCCGCCGCCAGGGCGCGGAAACTCGTATAGGCGGAGACCAGCACGGTGAGGTCAGGGGGCTGACCCCGCGCGCTGAGCTCCTGTGCCAGCTCCGCGGCCAGCCCAGTGCCCAGGGACCGCCCATACAGCACCACCTTGCGCCCGCGGTACTGCGCAGCCACCTGGGACCACACGGCGCGCACGTCCTCGCGCAGTTCGCTCGCGCTGCCGATCCGGCCGGTGCTCTTGCCGAAGCCGCGGTAGTCCGGCATCACCAGGTCGTAGCCGGCGTCGCGATAGAAGTCGGCGTTGGAGAACCAGCCCTGCAGGTTCCCCGCGTTGCCATGCAGGAAGAACACCACGCCCCGCGCGCCCGGGCGCTGCAGGTGCAGCACCGACAGCCGCGCGCCGGGGACGTCCACCGTCCGTTCGACGATGTCGGGCGCGGTGGCGAGGCGGTGGTCCGCCGGCAACGGCACCGGATAGAACAGCATGCTTTCCTGGCGCCACCAGAGGAAGGCCAGCACCAGCCCGTAGCAGGCGAGCGCGCCGCCGGCCAGCTGCAGCAGGACGATCCACAGCGATTTGGACACCGATCGAGCTTAACGCAGGGGCGTGCATCCCACGACGAGGTGGAAAACCGCGGAGGGGCGCGTACACTCGCCGGTCCTCAAGATTGCGAGAAGATGGGACGAACAGCTAGCGACGCCGCCCAGGCTCCCATCGACGAACACCCATGGCACGGCTACGCACTGGCCGTGCTGGCCGTGGCCGCGGGGCTCCTGCTTCGCTTCCTGCTGAATCCCTTGCTGGGCCAGCAGGGGCCCTACCTGATCCTTACGCTGTCGGTCGTGCTCGCCGCCCTCTACGGCGGGTTCGGTCCGGCGATGCTGGCGACGGCGCTCGGGACCATGGCCGGCACCTATCTCTTCGTGGGGACCCGGCCCGGCTGGGAGAGCGTGCTCGCACCCCACAACATCACGCGCACGCTGCTCTTCATCGCCATCGGCGTGAGCATCAGTGTCATCGGCGGGCGGCTGAAGGCCTCCCGCCGGGCCTTGCGCACGACCATCTCCGAGCTGCGCAGGAGCAATCGCGCCAAGGACCAGGTGCTGGCCACCGTGGCGCACGAGATCCGCAACCCGCTCGCGGCGCTGGCCACGGCCAATGAAGTGCTGCAGCGCTCCACCACCAATCCGGCGCGGGTGGCCTGGGCGGCCGAGATCGTGGGCCGGCAGGTCAAGCAGATCGCGCGCATGTCCGATGAGCTCATGGATACGTCCAAGGTCCTGCACGGCAAGATCGACATGGAGATGGCGCCGCTGGACCTGCGCGAGGTGCTGGGACAGGCCCTGGACCAGAGCGACCCCCTCATCGCGAGCAAGCAGCACCGGCTGACGCCCGACATTCCCGGCACGCCCGCACCGGTGCGGGGCGATGCCGGCCGCCTGGTCCAGGTGTTCGCCAACCTGTTGAACAACGCGGCCAAGTACACCCCGCCCGGCGGCAGCATCGCATTGACGTTGTCCGGCGCGGATGCCGCGTGGCAGGTCACGATCACCGACAACGGGCAAGGCTTCGACCAGGGCGGGGGCGACGAGCTGTTCGAGCCATTCGTGCAGGCGCCCGGCGTCGCCGCCACCGAGACGTCCGGCCTGGGCCTCGGCCTGGCGATCGTCAAGCGCATCGTGGAGTTGCACGGCGGCAGCGTGGTCGCGCAGAGCGCGGGCGCCGGCAGCGGCGCGACGTTCACGGTGGTGTTGCCGGCGCTTACAGCGCAAACAACGCAGTGATCCATGCCGGGGTGCCTTCGGCAACCCGGCCTACGGCTCAGCCGACTGCGCGCTTCGCGTCCGCCACGCCGCTCAGCTTCAGGCGCGGCCCGGATCGCATGTACTGGCCGGGCAGGTCGCGGCCCATGAAGTCCTGGACTTCGCGGGCCACCCCGGCGAGCGCGTCGAGGTCGATGCCGGTCTCCCAGCCGCACTCGTGCAGCAGGTAGACCAGGTCTTCCGTGCAGATGTTGCCGGTGGCCCCAGGCGCGAAGGGGCAGCCGCCCAGGCCGCCGAAGGAGGACTCGTACTCGCGCACGCCCAGCTGCAAGCCGTTCATGACGTTGGCCAGGCCGATGCCGCGCGTGTTGTGGAAGTGCAGCGCGATGATGGCCTCGGGGAAGCGCTGGCGGATGGCTTCCACGGTGCGGGTCACCACGGGCGGCGTCGCCATGCCGGTGGTGTCGCCCAGGCTGATGTGCCTGGCGCCGTGGCGCATGTAGGTCTCGATGATCTTCAGCACGTTGGCCATCTGCACTTCGCCCTCGAAGGGGCAGCCGAAGGCCGTGGCCACCGCGCCGCGCAGCGCGATGCCGTACTTTTGCGCGATGGGCGCGTACTCGACGAAGTCGGCGAGCGCCGCATCGATCGACTTGTTCAGGTTGGCCTGGCAGTGCGTCTCGGAGGCCGAGACGAAGCCGGCCATCATGTCCACCTTCGCCGCGGCGGCGCGCTCGGCGCCGCGCGCATTGGGCACGAGGCCCGTGAGGCGCACGCCGGGCCTGCGCTCGATGAGCGCCATCACCTCGGACGCGTCGGCCATCTGCGGCACGGCGCGGGGCGACACGAAGGAGGTGGCCTCGAAGCTGCGCACGCCCGCCTCGATGAGCCGGTTGATGAGGCCGGCCTTGACCTCGGTGGGGATGAACTGCTTCTCGGACTGGAAGCCGTCGCGGGGGCCGACCTCGGTGACCAGCACGAAGCGGTCGTTGGCAGGGGTTTGGAAAGTGGTCATTCGATGTGCTCCGGAAACGCGCGCTACACGATACCGCGTTCGCGCAGCAAGGCAATGGTGGATGCGTCCCGGCCCAGCTCGGCCAGCAGTGCGTCGGTGTCGGCGCCCAGCACGGGCGGCGGGCGGTGCACGCGGCAGGGATCGTCGGAGAACTTGATGGGAAAGCCCAGCACGTCCAGCGGGCCGTGCTGCGGGTGCTGGATGGTGATGCGCATCTGCTGGTGCTTCGTCTGCGGGTCCTCGAAGACCTCGCCCAGCCCCAGCACGCGCCCGCATGGCACGCCCGCCGCATTCAGCTTGGCGATCCAGTGTTCCACCGTCTGCCCGCGCGTGCGCGCGTTGATCTCGGCGTTGATCTGCGCGCGCCGCTCGAAGCGGTCGGCGTTGGTGCGGTACTCCGGGCGCACGCGCAGGTCGTCCAGGCCCAGCCCGTCGATGAGGCGCGCGTAGAAGGCGTCGTTGGAAGGCGCCACGGCGATCTGGCCGTCGGCCGCCTCGAACAGTCCGTAGGGCGAGACCAGCGCGTGGTCGTTGCCGGTGCGCAGCGGCTGCTTGCCGCTGGCGAAGAAGTTGGTGGCCAGGAAGGCCAGCATGCTGGTCATGCTGTCGGTCAGCGCGGTGGCGACCTCCTCGCCCTGCCCGGTGCGGTTGCGCCGCACCAGCGCCGCCAGGATGCCCATGGCCGCATACGAGCCGGCCACCAGGTCCGACACCGGCGGGGCGGCGCGCATGGGCGGGCCGTCCTCCACGCCGTTGACGCTCATGAATCCGCTCATCGCCTGGGCGATGAAGTCGAACGAGGGCCGGTCGCGGTAGGGGCCGTCGAGGCCGTAGCCCGTGATGTGGCAGCTGACGATGTCGGGCTTGATCGCCTTCAGCGCATCGCGGCCGAACCCCATCTTCTCCATGATGCCGGGCCGGTAGTTGTTGATCACCACGTCGGCGCCGCGCAGCAGGTCGCGCAGGACCTCCTTGCCTTCCTCGCTGCGCAGGTCCAGCGTGATGGATCGCTTGTTGCGGTTGAAGGAGGCGAAGTAGAGCGAGAAGCCGTTGCGCGCCTCGCCCTGCTGCCGGATCGGGTCGCCGCCGTCGGGGTCCTCCACCTTGATCACTTCCGCGCCCATGTCCGCGAGGAACATGGAGCAGAAGGGGCCGGAGAGGATGCGCGTGAGGTCGACGACCCGGATGCCTTCGAGCTGCATGCCGCGGCTACTGCGAGAGCTTCACGCCGGCGTCCTTCACCACGCGGCCCCACTTGGGGTAGTCCACGCGCAGGAAGGCAGCGAACTCCTCGGATCCGCCGCCCACCGGGATGGCGCCGCCGTTGATGATCTTCTCGCGCACTTCGGGCATCTGCAGCACCTTGGCGATGCCGGCATTGAGCTTGGCCACGATGTCCGGCGGCGTGCCCGCGGGCGCGAACAGGCCCAGCCACACGCCCGTGTCCATGTCCTTGATCCCGGCTTCGGACAGCGTGGGCACGTTGGGCAGCATGGCGACCCGCTTGGACGTCGTCACCGCGATCGGCGTGAGCTTGCCGCTCTTGGACAGCCCCAGCACCGAGGGCACCGAGAGGATGGCGACGTCGGTCTGCCCGCCCATCACGTCGGCCATCGCGGGAGCCGCGCCCTTGTACGGAACCTGGGTCAGCTTCAGGCCGGCGTTGGACTTGAACAGTTCGCCGAACAGGTGGCCCATGCTGCCGTTGCCCGCGGTGGCCCAGTTCAGGCCATCGGCGGTCTTGCCCTTGGCCACCACGTCGGCCATGGTCAGCAGCTGCGTCCCGCCCGCGGCCGCGCCGCGCGACACGATGGCCAGCGGCGTCTCCGACACCTGGATGATGGGCACGAAGCTCTTGAGGGTGTCGTAGCCCACGTTCGGGTAGAGGTACGGGCCCAGGGCCATGTTGTCCGACTGGCCCATGACGATGGTGTAGCCGTCGGGCGCGGCCTGCGCGGCCTGCGCCACGGCCAGGTTGCCCGAAGCGCCGGGGCGGTTCTCCGGCACCACCTGCCACTTCAGCACATCCGTCAGGCTGCTGGCCACCACGCGCGAGACGAAGTCCGTGCCGCCTCCCGGCGGGAACGGGATCAGCAGGCGAATCGGCTTGTTCGGAAAGTCCTGGGCCCCCGCGACGAGAGGCAGGACGGCGGCGGCCGCCAGGGCGGCGTGCGCGATGGCGCGGGCGAGTTGCATCGGGATGTCTCCTGTCGTTTCCGGATGACGGACTGTAGGCGCAGCGCGTGTGGCCTGTCGACGTGGAAAGCCCTGTAGAACTTAGGCGCTGCGTCGCGCGGGATTGATACGATGGCTGCCGCATCCAACGCTTTCCCAATGAGTCCCAGAACCCGACGCGTCCTCCAGGCCATCCTGTACGAAGTCTTCGCCATCGCCTTTGTCGGCCCCGTCCTCAGTTTCGCTTTCGACAAACCGCCTGCGTCGACCCTGGGCCTCGCGTTCGTGCTATCGAGCATCGCGCTGGCGTGGAACTACGTGTTCAACGCGCTGTTCGAGCGCTGGGAAGCGCGCCAGTCCGTGCGCGGCCGCTCGTTCCTGCGGCGGCTGGCCCATGGCGCTGGTTTCGAGGGCGGCCTGGTCGTCCTGCTGGTGCCGGTGATGGCCTTCTGGCTGGAGATTTCCTTCTTCAATGCGTTCCTGGCGAACCTGGGCCTGCTGGCGTTCTTCTTCGTCTATGCCATCGCGTTCACCTGGGCGTTCGATCGCGTGTTCGGGTTGCCGGAGTCGGCGATGAAGCGCGGGGATGCGTCGTGAGTTCCATGCGTTTCGAGGGAACCCTCAAGACCTGGAACGACGACCGCGGCTTCGGCTTCATCGAGCCGGACCAGGGCGGCGGCGAGGTGTTCGTCCACATCAAGGCCTTTCCGCGGACGATGCGACCGCAGCTCGCGCAGCGCGTCTCCTTCGAAGTGGAGCGCGACGCGAAGGGCAAGAAGCGGGCGCGCAGCGTTGCGGCGGTGCTCCAGCCCCGTCCCGCTGCCCGGACCAGGCAACGCGGGCCGGCGCAGTGGGGGAC
>JAKFEZ010000318.1:0-3001 GCA_036675435.1 Ramlibacter sp.
GGCCACCAGCACCACCTGACCGCTGGCGATCGCGTCCGTCACCAGTTCGGACAGCCAGCCCTCACGGTCCTTCGGTTTGGCCGTCGGGTCGGCGACGGCGCCCATGGCCGCGCCCACCACCGCACCGATGCTCGCGCCCCAGCCCATCATCACCAGCGGCGCCAGCAAGGGACTCGCGATGAACAGGCTCACGTTGGCCGCCACCAGAGCCACCTGCGCCAGCGCGCCGATGCCCGTGCCCACCGCGGTGCCGACGGCGCCGTCCACCACCATGTCCTTGAGCACCGCATTGCTGTCGTTGTCGGGTGCCGCGGCGCCCGCGGGCGTCTGGTCCTGATGGATGTCGATGTGATCGGCTGGCAGTCCCCGCTTGATGAGTGCATCGCGCACCTGGCGGGCTTCCTCCACGGTGGCAAAGAAGCCAGTGACGAAATGATGGCGCGTGTCCATGCCGGTCTCCTGTGGGTTGGGTCGTGCGGTCATTTGGGGCGCGGACGGGCGCGCTCCGGCTGCAGCGGCCGCAGACGCCCACCGCGCAGTTCGACCACGGCCTTGCCGAGGGCCTGCGCGGCCTGGCGCGTTTCTTCCTGCACGTCGAGATCGCGGTCCAGCGCTTCGTGGCTGGTGGCGTAGGGTTCGTAGTAGCCGATCATCCGGTCCAGCCTTGCAACAAAGCCGGCATCGATCAGCCCCATCCAGTCCAACCAGTCCGACAGGCTGCGGCGCACGCCTTCGATGCCGGCGACATCGCCGTGCACCACCACGCCATAGGCCCGGCCCGCCAGGTGCTTGGGGTAGGCCCAGCCCTGCTGCTCCAGCGCCTTGGCCTCTTCGGGCTTCTTGCCGTGGGTGCTGGTCGGGTCGGGGTTGCCGCCGTCGGCGCAGACCATCCGATCTATCATCAGCTTGAGCGGGCTGGCCGCCTGGTACCAATAAACCGGCGTCATCAGGATGACGCCGTGCGCGCGCACCCACAGCTCATAGATCTCGTTCATCCAGTCGCCGGTCTGGCGCTGGGCGTGGTTCGGATAACAGCTGCAAGGCCAATGGCACAGCGGCATGGCCGTTGCCACACAACCCTTGCAGGGATGGATGTGCCGGCCATAGTCCGACGTCAGCCGGCTGAGGTCGAGCAGGTCGACCTGGATTCCCTCGGCCTCGATCACCTCCTGCGCCAGCCGCACCAGCCGGAAAGTCTTGGACATCTCGCCGGGACAGGTGCCGTCATTGCGCGACGACCCGCACACCAGCAGCACCCGCGAGCCGGTCTCCGGCAATGCCCAGGCGCGTTGCGCTTCGGCCAGCTTGTCGCGGGTCTGGCGCCATTCGTCGGACAGCTCGTAGTCGGGATCGGCGAAGCCTGGCCCGGCCTTGTGGCTCACCGGTGCCTTGCGGCCTTCGCGGTAAGCCTCGAAAGCGATGAGTTCCAGGCGCGCCAGCGCTTCGTCTTCGGCCCGGAAAGCGGGGTCGAAGAAGCTCGTCATGAATCGCTCGTGAAACGCGTCGCGCTCCAGCGGGGGCGGCGCCTGGCCCTTGCGTACTTTCGTCATGGGGTCAGTGTAGGCCGTCGCGCCGCCGTTGTGGGCTCGGCCGTGCAATGCGCCATCTGTGTCCTACAGGCGTCAGCGCGGCCGTCCGATAACGAGGCCGGCGGTGGCTCCCCTAAGGTGAAAGCAAGTCCCAACCCGGGGCTCGCAACAGAGCTTTTCTTGAAGAGCAAAAAGGAAATCGATATGAAAACATCCAACGCTTGTTATTCGGTGTTGCTGGCAGGTCTGCTGGCCACCGTCGGCGCGCACGCGCAAACCGTTCCGGCCTCGCCAGTGAGCGAAGCGCCCATCGCCACCAAGGACGCCATCCGCCAGGACGCCCACGGCATGAGCGATGCATCCACCACAGCCCGCGTGCCGGTCGACGCCGGCGAGGCCAGCACCGTGGTGCAGGGCAAACCCAACGCCAATCCCAACGACCCTAACCTCGGCAAGAGTCGCGCCGAGGTGCGCAGTGAAGTGCGGATGAGCCGGGCCGAGGCGGATGCCGCGCGGGCGACCCAGATGATGGGCCACGCCAGATACGGCGTGTCCGTGGGCGTCCCCGCCACGGTGCCGGCGGACAGTCTTTCCGTATTTGAGGGCGGCACGCCCAAGTAAAGCTGGCTAGCACCAGGAAAAAGCCTGTGCCGGCGACGGCACAGGCTTTTCGCATTCAGCGGCCTGGTGGGTCAACTTCTGTGGTGATCGCCATGATGGCGGTGGTGCCCACGATGGCCGCGCCGCAGGGTGCTGTCGTCGAACACCTTTTTCTGCTCGGCTGAGAGCACGGCGTAGAACGCCTTGGTGGCGTCGGCACGCTTGTCCATCTCGACCGCGCGGGCCTGCCGCACGGCGCGCATGCGATCGATGCGCTCCGGCGTAGTGAGACGGGCGAACTCGGCCCGGTCAGGACGCTGCTGCCGGGCCGTGGGCTTGAGCGCTTCGGTGTAGGCGGTCCAGGCGCCTTCCTGGCCTGGGCTGAGCTGCAGTTTCTCCTTGAACGCAGCCATTCTCTTGGCCATGCGTTGCTGCATCCGCTCCATGCGCTTTTGCATCTTCTGCGGGTCGGCCTGGCGGTGGCCTTCGCTCGCCGCCGTTGCGGCGGGGGCGCCGGGCGAGGCCGGCGCAGCGGTCTGGGCCACGGCGGCCAGCCCGAGCGCGGCCATCAGTCCGGCGGCAATCAGGTGTCTGGGGGCGTATTTCATAGCAAGGTCCTTTCTGCTGTCACAAGGCTGCACCCCACGTGGGCTGCAGGTCGAGGGTCAGTGTGCAGGCGCCATGTAACGGCGCCATGGCCCGGTGGTAGCTGATGTGTAAAGGTGAAAGCCCCTGCGGGCGTCGGCGGCCGGGTTGGTGGCTGTGGGAAGCGGCCTACCGCAAGTGCGCAGGATGGTGCACAGCCGACGGCCGGGCAGGCGCGCACGATTCACTGGATATCCAGCAAGGAGCGCCCCCATGAAATACCCCCT
>JAKFEZ010000242.1:0-16121 GCA_036675435.1 Ramlibacter sp.
GCCGTCGGTCTGCATGACCTGCGAATAGTTCTGCGGCAGCGCGGGCAGCAGAAAGAAGCCGAACATGCCGCCTTCGCAGTCGGCGCTGAATTCCACGCCCTCGGCCCGCGCGGCAGTTGTCAGACCGTCGATCAGTGTGGCGGTGGCGGCGCTCAAACCATCAAAAAATTCCGGTTTGCGGATTTCTTTCAAAGTCGCCAGGCCGCAGGCGGTGGCCACCGGATTGCCCGACAAGGTGCCGGCCTGATAGACCGGCCCGAGCGGCGCCAGGTGCTCCATGATGCCCCGCGGCCCGCCGAAGGCCGCCAGCGGCATGCCGCCGCCGATCACCTTGCCCAGCACCGACAGATCGGGCTGGAAGCCGGGGATGGCCCGGGCGTACACGCTCTGCGCGCCACCCAGGGCGACGCGAAAGCCCGTCATCACCTCATCGAACACCAGCAGCGCGCCGTGCTGCGTGCACAGTTCGCGGCAGCGCCGCATGAACGGCACGCTGGCCCGCACGAAGTTCATGTTGCCGGCGATCGGCTCGATCATCAGGCAGGCGAGGTCGGGGCCGTGCAGCGCGAAGGCTTCCTCGAGCTGCGCCAGGTTGTTGTACTCCAGCACCAGCGTGTGCTGCACCACTTCGGGCGGCACACCGGCGCTGGTGGGGTTGCCGAAAGTGGCGAGGCCGGAGCCGGCCTTGACCAGCAGCGCATCGGCGTGGCCGTGGTAGCAGCCCTCGAACTTGATCAGTTTGCTGCGGCCGGTCGCGCCGCGGGCCAGGCGGATGGCGCTCATCGCCGCTTCGGTGCCCGAGCTGACCAGGCGGACCATGTCCATCGACGGCACCAGGCTGACGATCTCCTCGGCCAGTTCTACCTCGCGCTCGGTCGGCGCGCCGAAAGAGAAGCCGTCAAGCACGGCCTTTTGCACCGCCTCGACCACAGCCGGATGGCCGTGCCCCAGGATCATCGGGCCCCAGGAGCCGATGTAGTCGATGTAACGCTGGCCGTTCGCGTCCCAGAAATAGGCGCCCTGGGCGCGTTGCACGAAGCGCGGTGTGCCGCCGACGGCCTTGAAGGCGCGCACCGGCGAGTTCACCCCGCCGGGAATGAGCTGCCTGGCGCGGTCGAAGAGTTGCTGGTTGCGATCAGTGTTTGGTGTCATGTGCTGGCATGTCGAAGACCTGCAGGGCCTGCGCCTCTTCGGCGGTGAGTTCGCCCGGCTCGCCTTCGGGCTGGGCCCAGAACAGGCGGTCGGGCACGACGTTGCCCATGCCCGGGCGAAAGCCCGCGTCCAGGCAGCGATCCAGATAAGCCAGGGCTTCGGTCGAGGCGGCCACCAGGTCGGTTCCGCTCGCCACCAGGGCCGCCAGCGCCGCCGACAGAGTGTCGCCGGCGCCCGAGAACACGGCCTCGAAGCGCTCGAACTTTTCGTTGCCCAGCACCGCTTGCGGCGTGGACAGCACGTTGTCGATGAACTGCTCGGGCAACGGGATGCCGGTGACCAGCGTGTAGGGAACGCCCATCTCGGAGGCCGCCTTGGCGATGTCGCGCGCGGTGGGGCTGCGGTCGCTGGTCCAGTCCGGCAGCAGCCAGCGCCAGAGCGTGCTGTGGTTTCCTACCAACACGGTGGTCTGGGGCAGCAGCAGCTCGCGAAACGCATCCTGGTAGGCGTCGATCTGGCCTTCGTCCCACCACGAGAGATTGGGCATATAGGCAATCAGCGGCACCTCGGAATAGTCCGCTGCGATCTCGGCGATGGTGCTGACTGTTTCAGGGCTGCCGACGAAGCCGACCTTGAACACCTGCACCTGCACGTCCTCGAGGATGGCCCGTGCCTGCTCGGCGACCACGTCTTCATCGAAGGAGAAATGGTCGAACACCTCCGCGGTGTCGCGTGCGTACGCGCCTGTTACAACTGGCAGGGCATGGGCCCCGACCGAGGCAATTGCTGTTACATCTGCGGCCAGCCCGCCGGCCCCGCTGGGGTCGCTTGCGTTGAAGACGATCACGCATGCGGGGTTGCCGCCGTCGTCTTCGTCTTCACTTGGCGCGGCGGGCTCGGAGGGAGAGTTGGGGTTTGTCATAGGCCTGAATCTTCCAGCCGTTGGCACGCTGTGCGATGGTGTGGCGAAGGGCCTCGATACAATCGTTGCATTCTATTCGAAGGCCCTTTAAGCTGTGACCGATACCAAAACATGGATGTGTCTGATTTGCGGGTGGATTTACGACGAGGCGGCCGGAGCCCCCGATCATGGCATCGCTCCTGGAACGCCATGGGAACAGGTTCCCATGAACTGGACCTGCCCTGAGTGCGGCGCGCGCAAGGAAGATTTTGAAATGGTCCAAATATAAAGGGCGGCCTTGTTACATTTTAAGACGATGCCGCCTTTAAAGCAGTTACAAATATGAGGAGCAGCGTCAAGTGAGCACGACGGGATTCAAGGTGCTGGTGATCGACGACAGCAACACCATCCGGCGCAGTGCTGAGATTTTCCTGAAGCAGGGCGGCCACGATGTGCTGTTGGCGGAAGACGGGTTCGACGCGCTGGCCAAGGTCAATGACTACCAGCCCAATCTGATCTTCTGCGACATCCTCATGCCGCGGCTCGACGGATACCAGACCTGCGCCATCATCAAGCGCAACGTGAAGTTCGCCGCCGTCCCGGTGGTGATGCTCTCATCCAAGGACGGCGTGTTCGACAAGGCGCGCGGCCGGATGGTCGGCTCACAAGACTACCTGACCAAACCGTTTACCAAGGACCAGCTGTTGCAGACGGTGCAGCAGTTCGGCGCCGCCCAAGAAGGAGTGATGTGATGGCAATACAAAAAGTCCTCGTCGTGGATGATTCCAAGACCGAGTTGATGTTCATGACGGACCTGCTGCAAAAAAACGGCTTCTCGGTGAAGACCGCCGAGAACGCCGAAGACGCCTTCCGCCGCCTGGCGGAGGAAAAGCCCGACCTGATCCTGATGGACGTGGTCATGCCCGGCCAGAACGGCTTCCAGCTCACCCGCGCCATCACCCGCGACCCGCTGTATGCCGATGTGCCGATCATCATGTGCACCAGCAAGAACCAGGAAACCGACCGGGTCTGGGGCATGCGCCAGGGCGCACGCGACTACATCACCAAGCCGGTCGACGCCGACGAACTCATGGCCAAGATCAAGGCGCTGGGCTAGTCCATTTCACATGGCCAATCGCGAAGCCCTTCGAGAACTCCAGAGCCGGCTGGCGAGCCGCCTGCAGGCCGCCCGCACCGAAGGCGTGCAGGCCTCGTGGCTGGCTGTTGAATCGGCCGGCGCCAAGTACCTGTTTCCGCTGGCGCAGTCCGGCGAAATCTTTCCTTTTGCCAATGCCCAGCCGGTGCCCTACACCCAGGCCTGGTTCCTGGGGGTCGCCAACCTGCGGGGCGGCCTCTATGGCGTGGTCGATCTCTCCGGCTTCGTGGCCGGCCGGGCGCCTGCCGTGCGGTCCGATGCCACCCGTGCCGAGTCGCGGCTGGTGGCGCTCAATGCGATGCTCGACGTCAATTGCGCGCTGCTGATCGACCGCCTGTCGGGCCTGCGCAGCCTCGACGCTTTCTCCTCCTCGTGCGAGGCCCCCGAGGGCTCGCCTGAATATTTCGGCAGCGGCTACACCGATGCCAATGGCGCGTACTGGCAGGAAATCAACCTCCAGGCGCTGTCGCAACAACCCCAGTTCCTGAGCATCAGCGCTTAAGTATCCCCCGGAAGGCCCGCACCATGTCCGTCGTTGACCAACTGAAAAACCTGTTCTCGAAGAAGCAGCCTGCGGACTCGACCCTGGAGCCCGGCGACGAGCTGAGCCTGGCGATGCCCGATGCGACGGTGGACCCGATGGCGACCGGCGCCATGGACTCCAACCAGACCGTGGCCATGGCGGCCGACCCCGACAGCGTGGCCCAGGATGATTCGATTGCACCGCTGGAAGCCGCCGACGAGGCCGAGCTGATCGCCGTGCCGCTGCTGGGGCGGCGCACCATCGTCACGCACCAGCGAATCCTGTTCACCTTGCTGGCGCTGGCCCTCGTGGTGCTGGGCTCGGTGGCCATCTTCGCGGTGACACAGGCCGACAAGGTCGCCCAGCAGGTGGCGGGTACCGGACAGTCGCTGATGCAGTCGCAGCGGCTGGCCAAGTCGGTGTCGCAGGCGCTGGTGGGCAGCGAGCAGGCATTCCCCGACGTGAAGGAAAGCGCCGACGTGCTGGCGCGCACGGTGCGGGGCCTGCGCTCCGGCGACGAGGCCTTGCGCCTGCAGCCGGTGCAGGCCGAATTCCTGGAAGACGTCGACAAGATCGTGCCGCTGATGGAGCGCGCCGAAAAGAACGCCGGCACCGTGATGGGCCAGCAGAAGATCCTGACGCAGGTGGGCACCGCGCTGCGCACCATCAACCGCCAGTCGTCCGACCTGCTGGAAATCGCCGAGACCGTGTCGTCCCTCAAGCTGCAGCAAAACGCCGCGCCGGCCGAAATCTCCGCCGCCGGCCAGCTGGTGATGCTGACGCAGCGCATCGGCAAGTCGGCCAACGAGTTCCTGACGATGGAAGGCGTGTCGCCCGAGGCGGTGTTCCTGCTGGGCAAGGACTTGAACTCGTTCAAGGAAATCGCCCAGGGCCTGCTCGATGGCAGCCCCGAGCTGCGCCTGACCGGCTCCAAGGACCCGCAAACCCGCGAGCGGCTGGAAGCGCTGATGAAGCTGTACGAGCAGACCCGTACCCAGGCCGGCGCCATTCTGGGCAACCTGCAGGGCCTGGTGTCGGCCCGTGAAGCACAGGCGGCGATCATTGCCGACAGCGAGCCGCTGCGCCGCTCGATGGAAGACCTGCAGGGCAAGCTGTCCGCGCAGACCGGCCTGGGCGCCGGCGCCCTGCTGGCACTGGGCATCGCGGCGCTGTTCGCCATCGCCTGTTCCATCGGCTTGGCCTACGTGCAGCTGCAAGACAGCCGCAAGCGCCAGACGGTGGCCGAAGCGCAGCGGCTCGAAGCCGAGAACCAGGAGCAGGAAGCCAAGCGCGTCAACGACGCCAACCAGGCCGCCATTTTGCGATTGATGAACGAGCTGCAGACGGTGGCCGAAGGCGACCTGACGCAGGAAGCCACCGTGACCGAAGACATCACGGGCGCCATCGCCGACTCGGTGAACTACACGGTGGAAGAGTTGCGCCAGCTGGTGGGCAACGTGCAGAACACGGCCACCCGGGTGGCGCAGACGACGGCGCAGGTGGAAAGCACCTCCACCGAGCTGCTGGCGGCTTCCACCGAGCAGCTGCGCGAAATTCGCGAAACCGGCCAGTCGGTGCTCGACATGGCCGGCCGAATCAACCAGGTGTCCGGGCAAGCGCAAGAGTCGGCCCAGGTGGCGCGGCAATCGCTGCAGGCCGCCGAGTCGGGCCTCGCGGCCGTGCAGAACGCCATCGGCGGCATGAACTCGATTCGCGACCAGATCCAGGAAACCTCCAAGCGGATCAAGCGGCTGGGCGAATCGTCCCAGGAGATCGGCGAAATCACCGAGCTGATCTCGGACATTACCGAACAGACGAACGTGCTGGCCCTGAACGCCGCCATTCAGGCGGCCTCCGCCGGTGAAGCCGGGCGAGGCTTCTCGGTGGTGGCCGAAGAAGTGCAGCGGCTGGCTGAGCGCTCCGCCGACGCCACGCGCCAGATCTCGGCACTGGTGAAGGCGATTCAAACCGACACGCAGGATGCGGTGGCCGCCATGGAGCGCTCCACGCAGGGTGTGGTGGAAGGGGCCAAGCTGTCCGACAGCGCGGGTACCGCGCTGACCGAGATCGACCAGGTGTCGCGCCGGCTGGCCGAGCTGATCGAGCAGATTTCCGCTTCCACGTCCAAGGAAGCCGAGTCCGCCAACGTCGTGGCCGGCAACATCCAGCACATTTTTGCGGTGACGGAACAGACCGGAGAGGGCACCCGCTCCACGGCGCAGCAGGTGCGAGAGCTGTCTCGCATGGCCGAAGAGCTGCGCCAGTCGGTGTCGCGATTCAAGATCGCCTGAAGGGGCTTTGGGCCCCTGTTCCGTCCCGTCCTAGCCGAGTTTTTCAATGCAAGCCAAAGAAACCGATACCGACGTGGCGATCACCGACCTGGGCCCGCTGGCCTGGGTGCTGGACGAACTGCGCAAATCGCTGGATTCCGCCTCGGCCGCGCTGCGCCGGTTCGTGCGAGACACCGGCTTGGCCCGCGGCTCGGACATGGCGTCGGTCGATGGCGGACAACTGCGAATTGCACGCCAGCAATTGCACCAGGCCGTGGGTGCGCTCGAGATGGTGGGCCTGGGCGCTCCGGCGCACATGCTGCGCTCGATGGAAGCCGCCGTGCAGAAGTTCATCGACCGGCCCGAGCTGTGCAACGAAGCTTCGTCCGCCAAGGTCGAGCGCGCCGGTTTTGCCCTGACCGAATACCTCGAAGGGGTGTTGCTCGGCAAGCCCGCGTCGGCCGTGGCGCTGTTTCCTCAATATCGCGATACCCAGGAGCTGGCCGGCGCCGACCGCGTGCATCCGGCAGACCTGTGGTCACTCGAGTGGCGCTGGAACGAGCCGCTGACGGCGCCCGCTGCCGAAGCCATCGTCTACGACCCGGCCGTGCGCGGGCGCATGGACCAGGCCGTGCTGCGGTTGGTGAAGACCGGTGACGCCGAGGCCGCGCGCGACCTGAGTCGCATCAGCCTCGGGCTGGCCGCCACGCAGGGGGCCCGTCAACCCCGGATTTTCTGGCAGCTGTGTGCCGGCTACTTCGAGGCCATGAGCCTGGGGCTGTTGCCCCTCGATCTGTACGTGAAGCGCGCCGCCTCCCGGGTTCTCCTTCAGTATGCTTCGCTGGCCAAAGGTGAACTCGGCGTGTCCGACCGTCTGGCCCAGGACCTGCTGTTTTTCTGCGCCCAGGCGGTGCCCTCCCGCGCGGGCGACGCGCCTGCTCTCGCCGGCATCCGTTCGGCCTGGAACCTGGCGCGTTTCGCGCCGGTCGACTACCAGACGCCCCAGTACGGCCGTTTCGATCCTGTCTTGCTGGCGCAGGCCAGAAAGCGCATTGGCGCCGCCAAGGAAACCTGGTCCGGCTTATCCGGTGGGGACGTCAACAAGATCAAGGGTCTGGCCGACCAGTTTCATCTGGTCGGCGATTCGCTGATCAAGCTGCACCCGCCCAGCGAGCTGCTGGTCAAGTCGCTGGCCGAGGTAATCGAGGCCGTGGCCCGCTCCGGCCGCGCCCCCGGGGCCGAGTTGGCCATGGAAGTGGCGACCGCGGTGCTGTACCTGGAGGCCGCCTTCGAGGACCTGGACCCGGCCGACACCAAGCTGGCGCTGCGCACGGCGCGCCTGGCGGAGCGGCTCGACACGGCCCGTTCGGGCGGTCAGCCCGAGGCGCTGGAGCCGTGGATGGAGGAGCTCTATCGCCGTGTCAGCGACCGCCAGACCATGGGCAGCGTGGTGGGTGAGTTGCGCGGCACGCTGGGCGAACTCGAGAAGCTGCTCGACCAGTTCTTCCGCAACCTGCAGGACAAGGCGCCCCTGCGCGACGCACCGGCCCACCTGTCGCAGATGCGCGGCGTGCTGTCGGTGCTGGGCCTGGACCAGGCGGCGCAAGCGGTGCTGCGCATGCGCGAAAGCGTCGAGGAAATCATCGTCACCGAGATCGACGAGGAGCGGGCACGTTCGGCCGGCACCTTCGACAAGCTCGGCAACAACCTGGGCGCCCTGGGTTTCCTGATCGACATGCTCAATTACCAGCCGGCGCTGGCCAAGAAGCTGTTCGTCTACGACGACCGCACTGGCGAGCTGAGGCCGCTGATGGGGCGCACCGGCGCTGGTGCTGCAAGTGAAGCAGAGCAGCCCCCCGCCGATGAGTTGTCGCAGGAAGTGCAGGCCGTCGTCAGCGGCGCAGAGCCGGGCGGCTCCCGGGAGAGCCTCACGGCCCAGCTCGACGCATTGGCCACCCACGCCGTGCTGGCCGAGCAGACCGCCATCGCCCACAGCGCGCGTGAAGCAGCCGCTGCCGTGTCGGCCCAGGACACCGGGGCCACTGCCGCTGCACTGAGCAGCCTGGCCGCCGCAGTCAACCCGGTGCCAGCCGTGACCCCCGTGCCCGCCGGGCAGGACTTCGAAGAGGACGACCTCCAGGACATCTTTCTCGAAGAGGCGCGCGAGGTGGTGCAGAACGGCCTGGCGGCGATCGAGACGCTCGCCGGGAACCCGGGCGACCTGTCCGAACTGACCACGTTGCGCCGCGCATTTCACACGCTCAAGGGCAGCTCGCGCATGGTGGGGCTGACCGAGTTCGGCGAAGCCGCCTGGTCGCTCGAACAGGTCCTCAACACCTGGCTGGCCGACCAGAAGCCTGCCTCCGATTCATTGCGCAGTCTCACCGGCGATGCCATGAGGGGATTCAGCCGCTGGGTCGAGGATATCGCCGCCCAAACCGACGGCGCCTGGAAAGCCGGGTTCTTCCGTGGCCCGGCCGATGCCTTCCGCACCGAAAACCGCCTGGTAGCGCTGGAGCTGCCTGCGAGCGCTCCTGTGGACGAAGCGCCCCTTGCAGAGGCTCCCAGCGAGGCCGAAAACATCGAGCGGGCATTGGCCGAGCCGATGTTGGTCGAGCCGATGCCGGTCGAGCCTGCAACGCAGGAGTCCTCACCGGAACTAGCGCCGGAGCCCGCCGCAGCCGCGGACATCGGCGTCGAATTCGACTTTGCCGTCGACATGCCGGCCGAAGCGCTGGTCGAAGCGCCGAATGAAATCGCGGTCGAAGCGGCCGTGGAGCCGGCGCTCGATTTCGACTTTCCCGCTGAAGTGCCGACGCCCACGACGCCCACGACGCCCAGTTTCGAAACCACGCAGGTGATGCGCGGCGCGCCGCCCGAAGTTGCGGAGCTGCCTGAGGATGAACTGGCCCACGATTTCAATTTCGATTTCGAGCCGTCGCCCACCGTCGTGCTGCGCCCCGAAGCGGCGCCACCGGCAGCGGCGCAGCCCCTTGTGGAAATCGAGGGCATCGATTTCGCCAGCCTGTCGGCCTTGAGTGCCGACCTCGGTTTGCCGCAGCCCGAAACGGCCGCGCAGCCCCTCGCTGACCTGCTCCCGGAAGAGGCCTTCGACGGCATGGCGACTCTCGAGCCAGAGCCGGAAATCGAAGCCGCAGCCGCGATCGAAGCAGAGGCCGCAGCAGAACCAGAAGCACAAGCCCCGGCTTTTGCCGATGCAGAGCCAGTCGAAGTCGAGGTCGAGGTCGATGATCAGATCAAGGTGATCGGCTCGCTGCGGATCGGCATTCCGCTCTACAACGTTTACCTGAACGAGGCCGACGAATGGTCCCGCCGGCTGGCTACCGAAGTGGCCGAATGGGCGCTCGAGCTGAATCAGCCGGTGGCAGATTCCACTGTGGGATTGGCCCATGCGCTGGCCGGCAGTTCGGCCACCGTGGGCTTCATGACGCTGTCGGATATTGCCCGAGCGCTGGAAAGCAGCTTGCAGCAGACCCAGGCACTGGCCTACGGCACGCCGCAGCACGGCCAGGCCTTCACCGATGCGGCAGAGGAAATCCGCCGCCTGCTGCACCAGTTTGCCGCCGGTTTCCTCAAGGAACCCAATCCCGGCGTGATCGGATCGCTGCTGGCGCTGAAAGATCTCGGAATTCCCCAGCGCGCCGACATGCCCGAGGACGATCCGTTCGCCGACCCCGTCGACTTCGCCGAGCCGGCTGACATGGCCGAGCCGGTGGCGCAGGCCGATCCGATCGAGCCGGTCCGCGTGGATGCCATGCCTGTCCTGGCGAGCGTCCCAGCGCCGGCACACCGCGCGGCGACCCCGCTGCGGCCGCTCGCCGAATTCGACGACGATGACCAGGACGACATCGACGTCGCCGACGCCATCGACCCTGACCTCTTCCCGATCTTCGAGGAAGAGGCGCTCGAACTGATGCCGCAACTCGGCGGCGCGCTGCGCCAGTGGACGGCCCGGCCGGACAACCGCGGCGCCCGCGACGAAGTGCTGCGCGCCTTGCATACGCTCAAGGGCAGCGCCCGGTTGGCTGGAGCTTTGCGGCTCGGCGAACTGGCGCACCGCATGGAGTCGGAGATCGAGTACCTCGGCTCCGACGTGGTGGCGGCAGCCAATATCGAACCCCTGCTGCACCGGTTCGACAGCATGCAGGCCAACTTCGACGCCTTGCGTGCCACGGGCGGCGTGCAACCCGAGCTGGCTGCCGAAGCGCTTGCCGTTGACCCGGATGTCCAGGCCACGCCAGACGCCCAGCTCAGCCCTGCGAGTCCGCCGCCCAGCCAGCCGGCCGCTACGGCTGGCCGCGCCTTGCTGGCCAGGCCGGTGGTGACCAACCTGGCGCCGCAGCGCGCCGCCGCCAACCAGGCCGTGCGGGTGCGCTCGCAACTGCTGGACCGGCTGGTGAACCAGGCCGGCGAGGTGATGATCACCCGCTCGCGCCTGGAAGCGGAGCTGCGGCAACTGCGTGGCTCGCTCACCGACCTGACAGGTAACCTGGACAGGCTGCGCGCACAGTTGCGCGATATCGAGTTGCAGGCCGAGTCGCAGATGCAGTCGCGGCTGGCCCAGGCCAAGGATTCCGCGGCCGGGTTCGACCCGCTCGAGTTCGACCGCTTCACCCGCGTGCAGGAACTCACCCGCATGATGGCCGAGTCGGTCAACGACGTGGCCACCGTGCAGCGCAACCTGCAGCGCACGGTGGAATCCACCGAGGACGACCTGATCGCCCAGGCCCGGCAGACCCGCGAGCTGCAGCGCGACTTGCTGCGCACCCGCATGGTGGAGTTCGAAGGCATCTCCGACCGCCTCTACCGCGTCATTCGGCTGGCCTCCAAGGAGACCGGCAAGCAGGTGAAGCTGGACATCACCGGCGGCTCCATCGAAATGGACCGCGGCGTGCTGGACCGCATGACGCCCGCATTCGAGCACCTGCTTCGCAACTGCGTGGCCCATGGCATCGAAGACCCGGCCGTTCGCGTCGCAGCGGGCAAAGACCCCGCCGGCACCATCCTGATCGGCTTGCACCATGAAGGCAACGACGTTTCGGTGGAGTTCCACGACGATGGCGCCGGCCTCGACCTGCCGCGCATACGCGAGAAGGCGCTGCAGCAGGGACTGATCTCCGCCGGCCAGGAGCTGAGCGACCACGACGCTGCCAGCCTGATCTTCCTGCCCGGTTTTTCCACCGCCAGCCAGGTGACCGAGCTGTCCGGCCGCGGGATCGGCATGGACGTGGTGCGGGCCGAGGTGAACGCGCTCGGCGGCCGCATCGAAACCACCACGGCCGCGGGCCGGGGCACCAACTTCAAGCTGGTGTTGCCGCTGACCACCGCGGTGACGCAGGTTGTGATGATCCGCACCGGCAATCTCTCCGTCGGCGTTCCGGCCAACGTGATCGAGATCGTTCGGCGCGCCACCGCCAAGGAAGTGCAGCAAGCCTATAACACCGGCTTCTACGAGCTGGGCGCGGACAAGCTGCCGTTCTACTGGTCCGGTGCCTTGCTGCAGGCCTCGCAGCGCAGCACCGAACCGCAGGCCAAGACCTTGCCGGTGGTGGTGTTCCGAAGCGCTGCGCAGCGTATTGCCGTCCACGTGGACGAGGTGCTGGGCAACCAGGAAGTGGTGGTGAAGAACCTCGGGCCGCAGCTGGCGCGCCTGCCCGGCCTGGCCGGCATGACCGTGCTGGCCTCCGGCGCCGTGGTCCTGATTTACAACCCGGTGGCGCTCACCACCGTGTATGGCGACCAGGCCCGCCAGCTGAGCGCCGACCACGCGCAAGCGGATGTCCTGGGGCAGGGGGCCGGCGGCGGCGCGTCGTCGATGCCGGCGGTGCCGATGGCGCCTGCCGCGCCGCAGATCCCGCTGATCCTGGTGGTCGACGACTCCATCACGGTGCGCCGCGTCACGCAGCGCCTGCTGCAGCGCGAAGGCTACCGCGTGAGCATGGCGGCGGATGGCTTGCAGGCACTCGAGCGACTGGCCGAGGAAAAGCCCACGGTAGTGCTGTCGGACATCGAGATGCCGCGCATGGACGGGTTCGACCTGGCCCGCAATATCCGTGGCGATGCCAGGCTGAAAGACCTGCCCATCATCATGATCACCTCGCGCATCGCCGAAAAGCATCGCGAGCATGCCAAGGAACTCGGCGTCGACCACTACCTGGGCAAGCCCTACTCCGAAGAAGCGCTGCTGAGCCTGGTCAAGCATTACTGCAACGCCGCCATCCTCGCCTGAGGTGTTCACCCCCACGCTCACTTCCTTCGCTGCCCCCCGAGGGGGCCCAGCCCACCTTGCGAGCGGCCCGGCGGTGGGCTGAGAGCCGGGTTGCCTGCAGTGGCTGCCGATCGGTGAGCTGACGCTAAAATAAGCGTCATGCCCGCCGATGCCGATTCGATCAACCTGACGCATCACTTCCTGATCGCCATGCCGGGGCTGGAAGACGAGTCGTTTTCCAGGAGCGTGGTCTACCTGTGCGAGCACAGCGCACGCGGCGCGCTCGGGCTGGTGATCAACAAGCCCAGCGACATCAACCTGGGCAACCTGTTCGACAAGGTCGAACTGCCGCTGGGCCGCGATGACCTGGCGCGTACGCCGGTGTTCCAGGGCGGGCCGGTGCAGACCGAGCGTGGCTTTGTGCTGCACGAAGCCGTGTTTGCGGCCGACGCCGCGCCCACCGAACCGGTCTACGCCTCCACCATGACCATCCCCGGCGGGCTGGAGATGACCACTTCCAAGGACGTGCTGGAGGCGCTTTCCACCGGCGCCGGGCCCCGCAAGGTGCTGGTTTCGCTCGGTTACTCGGCCTGGGGCGAGGGCCAGCTCGAATCGGAGCTGGCCGAGAACAGCTGGCTCACGGTCGGCGCCGATCTGGCCGTTATCTTCGACACCCCGGTGGAGCAGCGCTACGAAAAAGCCTTGTCGCTGCTGGGCCTGCAGTCGTGGATGTTGTCGCCCGATGCGGGGCATGCATGATAAGCCGGCGGAGAACGGCATGAGCCTTGCGGCCGCGCCCGACGTTCCCGCTCACCTCCAGACATTTCTCGCTTTCGATTACGGCCTCAAGCGCACCGGTGTAGCCGTGGGCAACCGCCTGCTGCGCAGCGCCACCCCGCAGCCGACGATCCGGGCCGAGGGCGACGCCAGGCTGGCACAGGCCGAGCAGCGGGTGCGCCAGTGGCAGCCCGATGCGCTGGTGGTCGGCGTCCCTTTTCACCCCGACGGCGCCAGCCATGACAATACGGCCCGCGCCAGGAAATTCGCGCGCCAGTTGCGTGGCCGCCTGAAGCTGCCGGTGTTCGAGGTGGACGAGCGCTACAGCACCACCGAGGCGCTGGCGAGCGGTGCGCGAGATGCAGATGCGGGCGCGGCCTGCGTCATTCTTGAACAGTTCTTAAGGAGCCTGCCGTGAGCAAGCCAGCACCAGCGTCCAGCGTAGGCACGCTGTCACTCGATGCCGAGGCGCTTTATCGCGAAATGTTGCGGGGTCTGCGCCAGCTCGCCGCGCCCGGCACCCACTTGGTGGGCATCACCTCGGGCGGGGCCTGGCTGGCCCAGCGCCTGCAACAGGACCTGGGGCTGCCCGGCGAGGCCGGCACCATCTCCTCGGCGATGCACCGTGACGATTTCTCCAAGCGCGGGCTGTCCGGCGCGGGCCAGCAGACCGTGCTGGGTTTCGACGTCAACGACGCGGCCATCATCCTGCTGGATGACGTGCTGTACACCGGCCGCACCATTCGCGCCGTCATCAACGAGCTGTTCGACTACGGCCGGCCGGCCGAGGTCAAGCTCGCGGTGCTGGTCGACCGGGGCGGGCGTGAACTGCCGGTACAGGCCGACTTTGCCGCCGCGCGGGTCAGCCTGCCGGCCACGCAGACTCTCGAGCTGGCGCGTGACGAATCAGGCCGTTTCAGCTTCAAGGTGGAAGCGCTGGATGCCGAGGCCGGGGCCTGATCATGCTGTACAAGAAGAATCCACAACTCAACAAGAACGGTGAGCTGATCCATCTGCTGTCGGTCGAGGGTCTGCCGCGTGACATCGTCGGCCACATCCTGGACACCGCGGCCAGTTTCGTCAGCATCAGCGACCGCGAAGTCAAGAAAGTGCCGCTGCTGCGCGGCAAGAGCGTCTTCAACCTGTTCTTCGAGAACTCGACGCGCACCCGCACCACCTTCGAGATCGCGGCCACCCGGCTGTCGGCCGACGTCATCAACCTCGACATCGCGCGCTCGTCGGCCTCCAAGGGCGAGTCGCTGCTGGACACCATCGCCAACCTCTCGGCGATGGCCGCCGACCTGTTCGTGGTGCGGCACGGCGAATCGGGGGCCCCTTACCTGATCGCGCAGCATGTGGCGCCGCATGTGCACGTCATCAACGCCGGCGACGGCCGCCACGCCCACCCCACGCAGGGCCTGCTGGACATGTACACCATCCGGCACTACAAGAAGGATTTCTCCAACCTCACCGTGGCCATCGTCGGCGACGTGCTGCATTCGCGGGTGGCCCGCTCCGACATCCATGCCCTCACCACGCTCGGCTGCGCCGAGGTCCGGGTGGTCGGCCCCAAGACCCTGGTGCCGGGCGAACTGGCCCAGATGGGCGTGCGGGTGTGCCACACGCTCGAAGAGGGCATCCGCGGCTGCGACGTGGTGATCATGCTGCGCCTGCAGAACGAGCGCATGAGCGGGGCGCTGCTGCCCTCGTCGCAGGAGTTTTTCAAGAGCTTCGGCCTGACACCGGAGAAGCTCGAACTGGCCAAGCCCGACGCCATCGTGATGCATCCCGGCCCGATCAATCGCGGCGTCGAGATCGATTCGGCGGTAGTGGATGGCAAGCAGAGCGTGATCCTGCCGCAGGTCACCTTCGGCATCGCCGTTCGAATGGCCGTGATGAGCATCGTCGCCGGCAATGAGGCATAGCGCAGCATGAAAATCCTGATCAAGAACGGCCGCGTCATCGATCCGGCGTCCAATTTCGACGAGGTCTGCGACCTGGCGCTGGCCGCCGGCCGGGTGCTGGCGATCCGCAACATCGCTCCCGGCTTTTCGCCCAACAAGGTGATCGACGCCACCGGTTGCATCGTCGCGCCTGGCCTGATCGACCTCGCAGCACGGCTGCGCGAGCCGGGCCACGAGCACGAAGGCATGCTCGAAAGCGAGATGGCCGCCGCGGTGGCCGGCGGCGTCACCAGCCTGGTCTGCCCGCCCGATACCGACCCTGTACTGGACGAGCCGGGCCTGGTCGAGATGCTGAAGTTCCGCGCCGAGAAGCTGCACCAGGCGCGGGTGTTCCCGCTGGGCGCGCTCACCCGCAACCTGCAGGGCGAGATCCTCACCGAGATGGTGGAGCTGACCGAGGCGGGCTGCGTCGGCTTCAGCCAGGCCGAAGTGCCGCTGGCCAATACGCAGGTACTGCAGCGCGCCCTGCAGTACGCCGCCACTTTCGGCTACACGACGTGGCTGCGCCCGCAGGAGCTTCACCTGGGCCGCGGCGTAGCGGCCAGTGGCGCGCTGGCGACGCGGCTGGGCCTGTCGGGTGTGCCCGTGGCGGCCGAGACCATCGCGCTGCATACCATCTTCGAGCTGATGAAAGTCACCGGCGCGCGGGTTCACCTGTGCCGCCTCAGCAGCGCGGCCGGCGTGGAACTGCTGCGTCGGGCCAAGGACGAGGGGCTGGACGTCACCTGCGACATCAGCATCAACTCACTGCACCTGATCGACAACGACATCGGCTTCTTCGACAGCCGCATGCGGCTGAATCCACCGTTGCGCCAGCAGCGCGATCGCGATGCGCTGCGCGAGGGGCTGGCCGACGGCACCATCGACGCGCTGGTCTCCGACCATACGCCGGTGGACGAGGATGCCAAGACGCTGCCGTTCGCCGAAGCCGAGCCGGGCGCCACCGGGCTCGAGCTGCTGCTGGGCCTGGCCCTCAAATGGGGTCAGGAAAGCGGCGGAGGGCTGACCCGCTCGCTGGCCGTGCTGACCAGCGAGCCGGCGCGCGTGCTCGGTAATTCGCTCGGCACGCTGCAGGCCAGCGCCGGCCAGCTGGTCGAGGGCGGCATTGCCGACGTCTGTGTTTTTGATCCCCAGGCGGAGTGGACCATC
>JAKFEZ010000031.1:0-15937 GCA_036675435.1 Ramlibacter sp.
GCTCGCCTGTGGCGACGTGGTGGCCGCGCAGCTGGACCGATCCAGCCGGCTGCGCTCGGCGGCGGCACGGCGGCGCGCCGAGCTGGCCCTGTTGTCGTATGCGGCGAGCTGCGTGCTGATGCCCTATGACAGCTTCCATCCGGCCGCCGTTGCGGCGCGCTATGACATCGACACACTGGCTCACGGCTTCGGCGCCAGTTTCGAGCAGGTGTGCCATCGGCTCGTCAGCCTCCGGCGCCCCGGCGCCGAAGGCGTGCGCTTCGGCTTCATGCGGGCCGACGCGGCCGGCTTCGTCACCAAGCGCTTTGCGTTGCCCCGGCTCACGCTGCCGCGCCATGGTCCGGCCTGTCCGCTGTGGGCAATCTACCAGGCGCACCAGTCTCCCGGCGCCACCGTGCGCCAACTGGCGGAGTTTCCCGGCGGTGACCGCTACCTGATGCTGGCGCGGGCGGTGGAAAAGGATGGCGATGCATTTCGCGCACCGCGCCGCTTCCTGTCGATCATGCTGTTTTGCAACGCGCTGCAGGCCGACCAGCTGGTCTATGGCGATGGCCTGGACCTGTCGCACGCCGGGCCGGCGACGCCGGTCGGCCCGACCTGCCGCACCTGCGTGCGCACCGATTGCCGCTGGCGGCAGGAGGACCCTATCATCGATGCGGGCATGTACTGAGGCGCCTGCGCGTCCACGCGGCTAGACTCGCCGGAACACCGACGCAAAGGAAACAGCTTGGGCGCGCGCATCCTGATCGCCGAAGACGAGGCCAACATCGCAGAATCGCTCAGCTTCATCCTGGGCCGCGAGGGTCACGACGTGTTCACGGTGCCCGATGGCGAAGCCGCCCTGCAGCAATTGCGCAAGGGCCTGCCCGACCTGCTGATCCTCGACGTGATGCTGCCCGGGCTGAACGGCTTCGAGGTGCTCAAAGCCATCAAGGCCGATGCGCGGCTGAAGGCATTGCCGGTGATCGTGCTGACCGCCAAGACCCAGCAGCACGATCGCGAACTCGCCGAATCCATCGGCGTCGCGGCCTACCTCACCAAGCCGTTTTCCAACCGCGACATCATCGAACACGTGGGCCGCTTGACCGCCGCCGCCTGACCATGGACGCGCGCCCGCCCTCGCCCAGGGTGCAGAGCGCCGCGGTGCTGGTGCCGCTGGCCGGCCTGTTCCTGCTGATGCCGCCATTCATCCTGCTGTTCGCCGCGCCGCGGCTGGTGCTCGGCGTCCCGCTGATCGTGCTTTACATGTTCGGCGTCTGGGCGGCCCTGATCTTCCTCACCTGGCAGCTCACGCGCCGCCTCGCAGCGGGCGAAGCCGAACCGGCAGCGCCCGCGCAGCCACCCGGCGGGCCGCCCCCGGCCTGATGCTGTCGGCCAACCTCGTTTTCGCCACCGCGCTGGCCTACGTCGCGGTGCTGTTCGGCGTCGCCTTCCTGGGCGACCGGCGCGCTCGCCAGGGCCGGCTCGGCTGGCTGCAGTCGCCCGTGACCTACACCCTGTCGATCTCGATCTACTGCACCTCCTGGACGTTCTACGGCGCCGTGGGCTCGGCAGCGCGCAGCGGCCTGGAGTTCGCGACGATCTACCTGGGGCCGACACTGGTGTTCGCCGGCTGGTGGTTCTTCCTGCGCAAGCTGGTGCGGATCGGGCAGATCCACCGCATCACCTCCATTGCCGACATGCTGTCTTCGCGCTACGGCAAGAGCGCGGCGCTGGCGGCGCTGGTCACCCTGATCGTGGTGGCCGCATCCACTCCCTACATCGCGTTGCAGCTCAAGGCCGTCACCACCAGCTTCCAGGTGGTGAGCGGCTCCGGCCCGGCCGCGCTGGCCGGCACCTACAGCGCGCGGCCCAACTTCCAGCTGGCGTTCTGGATTGCGGTGGGCATGGCGGTGTTCACGATCCTCTTCGGCACACGCAACATCGATGCGAACGAGCGCCATCACGGCGTGGTGGCGGCCATCGCGGTGGAGGCGGTGGTCAAGCTGGTGGCGATGATGGTGGTCGGCCTGGTGGTGGTGAGCATGGCCGGCGGGCCCGCCGAAATTTTCGCGCGGATGCCGGCGGGCATGCTGCACGCCGACGAAGTGTTCGGCCCGCGCTGGGTCACGCTGTGCTTCCTGTCCGGCGCCGCGGTGATCTGCCTGCCGCGGCAGTTCCAGGTCACGGTGGTCGAGATCGGGGATGAGCGGCACCTGGCCACGGCCGCCTGGCTGTTTCCGCTGTACCTGTTCCTGATCAGCCTGTTCATATTGCCGATCGCCGTGGCCGGCCTGGCGTACCTGCCGGGCGGCGCCAACCCCGACATGTTCATGCTGACCCTGCCGATGTGGGCCGGCCAGGGCGAAGTGGCGCTGCTGGCATTTCTCGGCGGCTTTTCGGCAGCGACCTCGATGGTCATCGTCGCGGCCATCGCGCTGTCGACCATGATCTCCAACCACATCATCATGCCGGTGGCGCTGCGGCTGCCCTGGGTGCGCCTGCAGGCCAGCGGCGACGTGCGCCGCCTGCTGATCCGCAGCCGCCGCGTCAGCATCTGCCTGATCCTGCTGCTGGCCTTTCTCTATTTTCGCCTGAGCGCCCGCTTCAATCCGCTGGCCTCGATCGGCCTGACGGCATTCGCCGGTGCCGCGCAGCTGCTGCCGTGCCTGATCGGCGGCCTGTTCTGGCGGCAAGCCACCACCCGGGGGGCGATCGCGGGACTGGCAGCCGGCGCCGCGGTGTGGGTTTACACCTTGCTGCTGCCCAGCTTCAAGGGGGAATTGCTGCTGTCCGAGAGCGATATCGCCGAGGGGCCGTTCGGGCTGCATTGGCTGCGCCCCTACGCGCTGTTCGGTATGGAAGGCGTGGACCCCCTCGTGCATTCGGTGTTCTGGAGCCTGGCGGTGAACATCGCGCTGTTCGTCGCGGTGTCGCTGCTGCGCGAGCCGCGGCCATTGGAGCAACTGCAGGCCACGCTGTTCGTCGACGTGTTCCGCAACCGGGCCGCGGACACCTCGCGCTTCGTCAGCCGCACGGCCGCCGCCTACGACCTCAACGTGCTGGCCCAGCGCCTGATCGGCGTCGACGAGGCGCGCCGCCTGTTCGAGGCAGGCGGGCAGCGCGGCAACTTCGCGCCGGACGGCCCGATCGCCGACGATGCGCTGATCACCGAGCTGGAGCGCAAGCTCGCCGGCAGCGTCGGCGCGGCCTCGGCCCGCACCATGGTGTCGCAGGTCGTGACCGGCGAGACCATCAGCCTGACCGAGCTGCTGAAGATCGCCGACGAGACCCAGCGAGTGCGCGACTACAGCCACCGGCTGGAAGCCCAATCGCAGCAGTTGGTGGCCGCAGCGCGCGAGCTGCAATCCGCCAACGAGCGGCTGACCCAGCTGGACAGCCAGAAAGACGACTTCCTGAGCCAGGTGAGCCACGAGGTGCGCACGCCGATGACCTCGATCCGCTCGTTCTCCGAGATCCTGCTGCAGACGCCGGACCTCCAAAGCGAGCAGCTGCAGCGCTTCCTGCGCATCATCCACGACGAAAGCATCCGCATGACGCGGCTGCTGGACGGCATCCTGGACCTGAGCGTGCTGGAAGGCGGCAACATGCCGCGGACCCTGGCGCCGACCAACCCCGAGGCTGCGCTGGACAACGCGATCGACATCTGCCGCGGCCTGGCCGCCGCGCCGCAGGTGCAATTGCTGAGCACGCAGCGCGCCACGGCGGCGTGCGTGATGGCCGATGGCGACCGCCTGACCCAGGTGTTCATCAACCTGATCTCCAACGCCATCAAGTACAACACCAGCGCGCAGCCTGTGGTGCGCATCGCCAGCGCCCTGCGCGATGACTGCTATGAGGTCACGATCGAGGACAACGGGCCCGGCATCCGCGGCGACCTGCGCGCGCGGCTGTTCTCCAAGTTCTCTCGCGGCTGGGCGCAGACGCCGGCCGGCCCGCAGGGCGCCGGCCTGGGCCTGGCCATCAGCCGGCAGATCATGCAGCGCCTGGGCGGCACGCTGGAGCTGATGCCCGACGCCGGTGCCGGCGCCTGTTTTCGCGTGCAGATGCCGCGCATCAACCCATCGCACGAGGGTACTGGTTAGACTGTCGGCGTGAAGCCTGAATTGCTCGCCAACTGCTGCCCGCTGTGCGGCCGGGCCAACCAGTGCGCGATGGAAATCGAGCGCGCCAGCGGCGTCGAACAGCCGCCCTGCTGGTGCACGCAGGCCGACTTCAGCCGCGAATTGCTGGAGCGCTTGCCGGCGCAGGCGCGCGGCCAGGCCTGCATCTGCGCTGCTTGCGCCCGTGAAGGACCCCAGTAGCACCATGTGCCAGCTGCTCGGGATGAACTGCAACACGCCCACCGACGTGACCTTCAGCTTCACGGGGTTCGCCCAGCGCGGCGGGCGCACCGACCACCATGCCGACGGCTGGGGCATCGCCTTCTTCGAGGGCAGCGGGCTGCGCCATTTCGTCGACCACCAGCCGGCCTGCGACTCCCCGGTGGCCGAGCTGATCCGCCGCTACCCCATCAAGAGCCGCAACGTCATCGCGCATATCCGCAAGGCGACGCAGGGGGCGGTCGCGCTGGAGAACTGCCACCCCTTCGTGCGCGAACTGTGGGGCCGCTACTGGGTGTTCGCCCACAACGGCAACCTGGAAGACTTCCACCCCCGGCTGCATGCCGCCTTTCGCCCGGTGGGCGCGACCGACAGCGAACGCGCCTTCTGCTGGCTGATGCAGGAGCTGTCCAAGTCGCACGCCGGCGTGCCGAGCGTGTCCGAGCTCACGCTGACGCTGCGCGAGCTGACACCGCGGATCGCCCGCCATGGGCCGTTCAACTTCATGCTGTCCAATGGCCAGGCGCTGTGGGCGCACTGCTCGACCAGGCTCTTCTACGTGGAGCGCAAGCACCCCTTCGCCCACGCACACCTGGCCGACGAAGACCTCTCCATCGACTTCGCCCGCAACACCACGCCGCAGGACAAGGTGGCGGTGGTGGTGACGGCGCCGCTGACGACCGACGAGCAGTGGACGGCGCTGCAGCCTGGGGATCTGCGGGTTTTTGTCGACGGCGAAGTGGCGGGCTGAGACCCCTTACCTGAGCGCCGCTTCCAGCGCATCCATGAACATTGCCGGCACGTCGAAGCCGGCCTGCTCGGTGATTTCCTGGAAGCAGGTGGGGCTGGTGACGTTGATTTCGGTCAGGCTGTCGCCGATGACATCCAGGCCGACGAGCAGCAGGCCGCGCGCAGCCAGCACGGGGCCGATCGCCCGTGCGATCGCGAAATCGCGCTCGGTCAGCGGTTGCGCCACGCCCTTGCCGCCGGCCGCCAGGTTGCCGCGAATTTCGCTGCCTTGTGGAATGCGCGCCAGGCTGAACGGCACCGGCTCGCCGCCGATCACCAGGATCCGCTTGTCGCCGTGGACGATCTCGGGCACGAAGCGCTGCACCATGATCGTGGTGGCGCCGTCGTGGTTGAGTGTCTCAATGATGGAGCCGAGGTTGAGCCCGTCGGCGCCGACGCGGAAGATGCCCATGCCGCCCATGCCATCCAGCGGCTTGAGGATGATGTCGCGGTGGACCTCGTGAAAGGCGCGCACCGCGCCCGCATCCCGCGTGACCAGGGTGGGCGTGGTGAACTGCGCGAACTCCATGATCGCCAGCTTTTCCGGGTGGTCGCGCAGCGCCGCCGGCCTGTTGAACACGCGCGCGCCCTCGCGCTCGGCATGTTCCAGCAGGTGCGTGGCATAGAAATACTCGCTGTCGAACGGCGGGTCCTTGCGCATGACCACGGCGTCGAAGTCCTTGAGCGCCTTGATCGGCGACGCGGTTTCACGGAACCAGGCGTCAGCCTTGCCGGTCAAGGTGACTTCGCGCACCAGGGCCTTCACGACGTCGCCCGACTGCCAGGCCAGGTCCTGCGGGCCGCAGGCTGCAACGCGGTGCCCACGGCGCTGGGCCTCGCGCATCATCGAGAAGGTGGTGTCCTTGTAGATCTGGAAGACTTCGAGGGGATCGGCGATGAAAAGGATGTTCATGGGTGGGGCAGCAGGTTTGCGCCCTATCGTTGCACAAAACGAAAGGGCGCGCAGCCCGCGGCTAGATCTCGATCTTCGAGCCCAGCTCCACCACCGAGTTATTGGGCAGGCTCAGGAAGTCGGCCGCCGCACTGGCGTTGTGGTGCATCTGCGCGAACAGCTTCTCGCGCCACGGCGCCATGCCCCCGCCGATGCTGGGAATGACGGTGTCGCGCGACAGGAAATAGCTGGTCGTCATGCGCTCGATCTCGCAGCCGTGGCCGCGGATCTGCTCCAGCGCACGCGGCACGTCGGGATCGTTCTTGAAACCGTAGTGCAGGATCACCTGCCAGCAATCGTGGCCGAGCGACTCGATCTCGACGCGCTTGTTCATGCCGATCCAGGGCACTTCGTGGCTGCGCACCGTGACGAACAGGTTGTGGTCGTGCAGCACCTTGTTGTGCTTGAGGTTGTGGAGCATCGCGTTGGGCACGGTGCCGGGCTCCGCCGTCAGGAACACGGCCGTGCCTTCGACGCGGATGGGCGGGTTGACGAACACCGCTTCGAGGAAGCTGCGCAGGTCGATCGCATCGGCCTTGAGCTTTTCGTTGAGGATCGCGCGGCCCTGCTTCCAGGTCATCATCACCGTGAACATGACCAGACCGATCAGCACCGGAAACCAGCCGCCGTCGATCAGCTTCAGGACGTTGGATGAGAAGAACAGCAGGTCGACGATGAAGAAGAGGCCGGTCGCGCCGATGCACAGGGCCAGCGGCAGCTTCCAGGCGAAGCGGATCACGAAGAAAGTCAGCACGGTGGTGATCAGCATGTCGGTGGTCACGGCGATGCCGTAGGCCGAGGCCAGATTGGTGGAGTTGCGGAACAGCGCCACGGCGACCACGATCGCGCCGAACAGCGACCAGTTGACGGCGGCGATGTAGACCTGCCCGGTCTCCCGCACCGAGGTGTGGCGGATTTCCATGCGCGGCAGATAGCCCAGCTGGATGACCTGCTTGGTCACCGAGAACGCCGCCGACAGCAGTGCCTGCGACGCGATCACGGTGGCGGCAGTGGCCAGGATCACCAGCGGCATCAGCGCCCAGGGCGGCGCCATCTTGTAGAAGGGATTCGATACCGCCTCGGGCGTGTAGATCAACATGGCGCCCTGTCCGAAATAGTTGATCAGCAGGCAGGGCATGACCAGCCCGAACCAGGCCAGGCGGATCGGCTTCTTGCCGAAGTGGCCCATGTCGGCGTAAAGCGCCTCGGTGCCGGTCACGCACAGGACCAGGGCGCCGAGCAGCAGGAACGTGGTGCCCGGCTGCTGGAAGGCGAACCGCAGCGCATGGTGCGGGCTGAGCGCCGCCAGCACCTCCGGATGGGCGTAGATGTGCGGCAGCCCGAGCAGCGCGATCGTCACGAACCAGACCAGGCAGATCGGCCCGAACAGCCGGCCGATGCCGCTAGTGCCGTTCTTCTGCAGCGAGAACAGCATGAAGATGATCACCAGCGCGATGGGCATGATGTAGGGCACGAAGGCGGGCGAGAGCAGTTCCAGGCCTTCGACCGCCGACAGCACCGAGATTGCCGGCGTGATGACGCCGTCGCCGTAGAAGATGGCGGTGCCGAAGATGCCGACGCCCAGCAGCCAGCGCCGCAGTTGCGGCCGGTCGTTCACCGCGTTCGAGGCCAGCGCCAGCATGGCCACCAGCCCGCCCTCGCCGTTGTTGTCGGCGCGCAGGATGAGTGTGACGTACTTGAGCGAGACGATCACCGTCACGGTCCAGAACACCATCGACAGCAGGCCGTAGACGTTGTCCGGGGTCAGCGGCACCATGCCGGAATTGAACACCACCTTCAGCGCGTACAGCACGCTGGTGCCGATGTCGCCGTAGACGATGCCGATGGCGCCGAGGGTCAGGACCGCGAGCGAGGATTTCGATTGCAACTGAGCGCTCCCGTCTTGACGGCCGAAGCCGGCGGGATTCCTGAAGCTAGGGGACCGCTATTGTGCGCCGGGGTTGGGCCGCGGAAACGGGCCATGTTGCAGTGCAACAACGACAGCGCCCGACGGCCCAGGCGACTTACTCGTAGACCTCGGCGTTGGGGTCGGTCGCTTCCAGCTCGTAGCTGGCGGCCAGCATGGCCAGACGGCCGATCACGCCGTACATGTAGAAACGGTTGGGCGCGCTGGCGCCCGGCTTCTCACCGGGCTGAGGTAAGCGCGTACTCTCCGCAAAAGCCAATGGAACAAAGCTTGCTCCCGGTGCGTTGAGGTTTTCGTCGATGCCGCGCTCGGCGTGCACCCGGTAGAAGCCGCCGACCACGTAGCGGTCCATCATGTAGACCACCGGCTCGGCCACCGCCTCGTTGATGCGCTCGTTGGTCAGCACGCCTTCCTGGATGATCACATCGCTGACGGCCTGTCCGTCCTTGATGACGGACATCTTGTTCTTGGTCTTGCGGTTGAGCTGGTCGAGGTCTTTCACGTCGCGCACGGTCATGATGCCCATGCCATAGGTGCCGTTGTCCGCCTTCACCACCACGAACGGCTTCTCGTTGATGCCGTATTCCTTGTACTTCTTGCGGATCTTGGTCAGCAGCGCGTCGACGTTGGTGGTCAGGCACTCCATGCCCGTGCCCTCGGCGAAATCGACTTCGCCGCATTTGTTGAACATCGGGTTGATCAGCCACGGGTCGATGCCGAGCAGCTTGCCGAAGCGCTTGGAGACTTCCTCGTAGCTGTGGAAGTGGTTGCTCTTGCGCCGCACCGACCAGCCGGCATGCAGCGGCGGCAGCAGGTACTGCTCGTGAATGTCTTCCAGGATGCCGGGAATGCCGGACGAAAGATCGTTGTTCAGCAGGATGGTGCAGGGATCGAAATCCTTCAGGCCCAGCCGGCGCCTGCTGCGCACCACCGGCTCCAGCAGCACCGTCCCGCCGCCGGGCAGGTCGATGGTGGTCGGCTCCTTGATGTCCGGATTGATCGAGCCGATGCGCACGTTCAGCCCCGCCATGTGGAATATGCGCTTGAGCTGGGCCAGATTGCTCAGGTAGAAGGTGTTGCGGGTGTGGTTCTCGGGAATCACCAGCAGGTTCTTGGCCTCGGGGCAGATCTTCTCGATAGCCGCCATAGCCGACTGCACGGCCAGCGGCAGCATCTCGGGTGTGAGATTGTTCCAGCCGCCCGGGTACAGATTGGTGTCGACCGGCGCGAGCTTGAAGCCGGCATTGCGGATGTCGACCGAGCTGTAGAAGGGCGGCGTGTGCTCCATCCATTCCAGGCGGAACCAGCGTTCGATGGCAGGCATGGACTCGAGCACGCGCTGCTCGAGTTCGTTGATGGGGCCGGTCAGGGCCGTGATGAGATGGGGAACCATGCGGCCCTCTTGCCTTGCTTGATCGAATATCTGACAGGAATTGTAGGGATTTGGGGACGACACTGCTCGTTGCAAGCCCCGCCCCGGCGGTTCAGGACAGGCGGGCCAGCGGCAGATTGAGCAGCAGGTTCTGCGGCTTGAGCCTGAGCCGCTTGCTTTCGTCCATGGCCATGGCCAGGTACACCGGGCGCCCAGCGACGTCGGGCCGCATCGCGCCCGGCTCTTCGAAGTCGAGCCGGAACAGGCAAAGCATGGACGCCATGCGCTCGTCGCCGACGTCCTGGCCCTGGTACAGGTCGTTGAGGATGGCGCTGGCCTGGGCATCCAGCCCGACATGCCAGACCCACTGCTCGTCGTCGATCACTTTTTCGACGTTGATCCGCACGGGGGTTCCGAAGAAATGCGAGACCCAGCCTTCCAGCACCCGGCAAAGCGCTTCCAGCGCCGGCTGGCCATGGTTCAGGCTGACCACCAGGTCATGGCTTTCGTCGCGCTCCCAGTAGGTGTCGGCGGCGTCGCCGTGCAGCACGTCGAGTTCGGCCGTGCGCAGGGCGGCGCCGCCTTGCTTGAGCAACTCGCCGATGGTCCCGAAATTGGCCGAGATCGCGTGCCGCTCCACGGTTTCCTCGTCGGCCGCCATCACCTGGCCATCGGCCTGGACGGAGACGCGCTGCGGCCGGAACAGCATCTCCGCCGCGCGCGCCTGCATCGCGGGGGCAGCGCCGCCCAGCGTGTGGCGCAGCAGGATCTGCGTGAGCTGGTGCACGAAGACCGGCGGCACATCGACCCCGTCGCCGCGGAACAGGGCCATGTAGCTGGCCTCCAGCGTGGGGTGGGCCAGCAGGCGCTGGCGAAAGCGCAGCCAGATCGAGTAGTTGGCGCGGGCGTCGTCGTCCTGCAGGGCGGCCAGCTGCTGCGGCTCGACGTCGGCGCGCGGCTGGTCCAGCAGCTGCTGATGCAATGCCACCTCGGCGGCGCAGGATTCGGCCACGGGCGCGAGTTCCGGCCGCTCCAGCAGGCTGCGCAGAAAGTCGTCGGTCACCACCAGGTGGCCCCCGGCAGTCTGTTCCAGGAGGCCGTGGCCGCAATGACGCCAGTAGTCGTGCATGGGGTTGTCCTAATCAGTTGGGGACAGAGCTAAAGATCTGTCCCACAAGTTTGCTTGGATGGACAAAGCTAAAGATCTGTCCCACAAATTTGCTTGGATGGGACAGAGCTAAAGGTCTGTCCCGCAAGGTTTCAGGATCGCACTTCGCCGTTGCCCAGCACCACCCACTTCAGCGAGGTGAGGCCTTCGATGCCGACCGGGCCGCGGGCGTGGAACTTGTCGGTGCTGATGCCGATTTCAGCGCCCAGCCCGAACTCGAAACCGTCGGCAAAGCGCGGGCTGGCGTTGACCATCACGCTGGCCGAATCGACCTCGCGCAGAAACCGCTGCGCGTGGACATGGTCGCGGGTGATGATGGCGTCGGTGTGGTGGCTGCTGTAGCGGTTGATGTGGGTGATGGCCTGGTCGATGCCATCCAGCACCTTGATGCTGATGACCGGGGCCAGGTATTCCTCATACCAGTCCTGTTCGGTCGCCGGCGCGAGCTGGGCGCCCGAAACGCCGGCGAGCAGGCCCTGCGCCTCGGCGTCGCAGCGCATCTCCACGCCCTTGGCGGCAAAGATGGCGCCGATCCTGGGCAGGAATTCCGCGGCCACGGCACGCGCCACCAGCAGCCCTTCGATGGCGTTGCAAGGGCTGTATTTCTGGGTCTTGGCGTTGTCGGCCACCCGCACGGCCATGTCGATATCGCAGGGGTCGTCCACATAGACATGGCAGTTGCCGTCCAGGTGCTTGATCACCGGCACCTTGGCGTCGCGGCTGACGCGTTCGATCAGGCTTTTGCCGCCGCGCGGAATGATCACGTCGACGAACTGGGGCATGGCGATCAGCTGGCCCACCGCTTCGCGGTCGGTGGTCTGCACCAGCTGCACGGCCTCGGCCGGCAGCCCGGCTTCAGCCAGGGCCTGTTGCACCAGCCGCGCCAAGGCACGATTGGAGTCGATGGCCTCGGAGCCGCCGCGCAGGATGCAGGCATTGCCGCTTTTGATGGAAAGGCTGGCGGCCTCGATGGTGACGTTGGGACGGCTTTCGTAAATCATGCCGAAGACGCCGATCGGCACGCGCATCTGGCCCACCCGGATGCCACTGGGCTGCTGCTTCATGCCCACGATCTCGCCGATGCTGTCGGCCATGGCGGCGAGCTGCTCGCAGCCCTGGGCGACGGTTTCGATGACCTTGGGCGTGAGCTTCAGGCGATCGACCATCGGCGCCGGCAACGCAGCCGCAACCGCCCTCTCGATGTCGCGGGCGTTGTCCTCCTGCAGCGCCTGCACGTTGGCGCGCAGCGACGCGGCCAGCACGCGCAAGGCCTTGTTGCGGGTGGCGGCATCGGCGCGCGCCATTGCGGCCGATGCCTGTTTGGCTTGCAGGCCCAGCGTTTGCATGTACTCGGCGACGTTCAGCGCATTCATGATGCTGGGTATTATCCCCTGACCCTTTGGAGAGGGCCAGGGTGGGGGCACCCTAGGCGCGCGTGCCCCCACCCCGCCCTTCCCCGGAGGGGGAGGGCGAAAGAGAACACTCGGTGCACAGCGCCATCGCCAGCCGTTGCAGCGCCTGCCAGCCGTCGGCGGGCCAGCCGGGCACCTTCAGGCCCTTCACGATGCCATCGACCAGGTGGGCCGAATGCAACAGGTTGTCCAGCGCCGTCGGGCCCAGGCGCGGCAGCACCCGCTCGAACAGGCGCTCCTTCAGGCCCCAGATGCGCTGCTCGCGCAGCGCCATCGGCAACGGTCGGCCCGCCGCCATCGCATCCTTGACGCGCTTCAAGGCGCGGATGTCCTCGGACAACGTGTAGTGCACCAGCACGCTGGCCACGCCCTCGGCTTGCAGGCCGTCGAGCATCCGCTGCACCCGCGCGGCCTGGCCGGCCAGCACCGACTCGGACAGCTTGAAGACGTCATAGCGGGCCACGTCCAGCACGGCGCTTTCGACTTGGCCGAAGCCCAGTTCGCCGGGCGGGTACAGCAGCGCCAGCTTCTGGATTTCCTGGTGCGCGGCGAGCAGGTTGCCCTCGACCCGGTCGGCGAAGAACTGCAGGGTCCGCTGGCCTTCGTCGCCGGCCACGACGCGCTGGCCCTGCGCCCCCAGCCGCTGCGCAATCCATTGGGGCAGGGCCGGGCGCTCCACGCCGTCGACCTGGATCGTCACGCCCTGGCTGTCCAGGGCCTGGAACCAGGCGGCGGTTTTCGCCATCTTGTCCAGCCGGGGCAGCAGCACCAGTGTCAGAGTGCTCTCGTTGCCCGGTGCGCTGGCGGCCATCTGCTGCAGCGCGGGGCTGCCGTCCTTGCCCGGCTTGCCCGAGGGAATGCGGATCTCCACGATCTGCTTGTCGGCGAACAGGCTGAGCGAGCCGCCGGCGGCCAGCACCTCGCTCCAATCGAAATGCGCGCCCGCCACGGTGTGGACCGTGCGCTCCGTGTAACCTTGCCCGCGGGCGGCGGCGCGGATCGCATCCGCTGCCTCCTGGATCAGCAGCGGCTCGTCGCCATGCAAGGTATAGAGCGGCCTCAGGCCCTTTTGCAGGTGCGGGTTGAGTTGAGGGGCGGCGAGCTGCATGGAACCCAAGTGTATTGCCACCGCCGCGGCAGGCAGCAGCCCATGACCCTGCCGCGGCCGACACAGACCGAGTTCACGCCCGGGCGCCGCTAGCCGGCGCCCTGTGCTTGTCCAGGACGACCCTCCGGAAAATGTCGACCGCGCGGTCGATGGTTTCTCGGCTGATGGTCAGGGGCGGCGCGAAGCGGATCACCGTCTCGTGGGTCTCCTTGGACAGCACGCCGCCCGCCGCCAGCCGCTCGACCAGTTCGCGGGCGCTGGCGCGGCGCGGATCCACCTCCACCCCCACCCACAGGCCGCGGCCGCGCACATCGCAGATCAGGCCACCGCTTTCGCGCATCACGCCGCGCAGGCGGGCGATCAGGTGCTCGCCCAGCGTGGCGCTGCGCTCGACCAGGCCCTCCTCCTCGATCACCTGCAGCGCTTCCAGGGCCACGGCTGCGGCCAGCGCGTTGCCGCCGAAGGTCGATCCATGGCTGCCCGGCTCGAACACATCCATGACAGGGGCGTCAGCCAGGAACGCGCTGACCGGCAGCAGGCCGCCGCCCAGCGCCTTGCCGAGGATCAACCCGTCGGGGCGGATGCCCTCGTGCTCGAAAGCAAACCAGCGGCCGGTGCGGCCGAGGCCCGACTGCACCTCGTCGATGACGAGGAGGATGTCATGCCGGTTGCACCACTCGCGCAGCTCGGTGAAGAAGCCGGGCGGCGGCACGATCACGCCGGCTTCGCCCTGGATCGGCTCGACGATGACGGCGCAGGTGTTGGCGCTGGTGGCCGCGCGCACGCTGGCCATGTCACCGAAATCGAAATGCACGAAGCCGGGCGCGAACGGGCCGAAGCCGGCGCGGTAGTCGGCCTCGCTGGAAAAGCCGACGATGGTGCTGGTACGGCCATGGAAATTGCCGCGCGCCACCAGGATCTCTGCCTGCCCGTCGGCGATGCCCTTGACCCTGTAGCCCCAGCGCCGCACGCATTTGATGGCAGTTTCCACGGCCTCGGCGCCGGTGTTCATGGGCAGCGCGCGGTCGAAGCCCGCCACGCCGCACAGCTTCTCCAGGAAGGGGCCGAGGGTGGTGCCGTGGTAGGCGCGCGAGGTGACGGCCACGCGTTGGAGCTGGTGATGGGCCGCGGCGACCAGCCGTGGATGCAGGTGGCCGTGGCTCACGGCGGAATACGCACTCATCATGTCGATGTACTCGCGGCCGTCCACGTCCCACACGAGGCAGTCGCGCGCCCGATCCACCACCACCGGCACCGGCTGGTAGTTGCGGGCGCCGTAGCGCGCCTCTTTGTCTATGAAATCGTGGGTGGCGCTGGTGGTCGAGGCGTCCATGGCGGGTTCCTTGTCTGATGAGGAAAGTCTAGGCCGCCGGCCGCTGCGATGGGCGTGAATACGGCTTGCCCGCGCAGCGGCAACGGCATGGATACCGGTATGGCACTTCCGAAACGGAAGCGGTGTAGGACGCGGCTTGATGCGCGTGCGGGCGAACGTCAGGCCTGAGGCAGGGGGAAGCCGGCGAACTCCTTGATGGTCTGGAGCTCGATATTGGTCACGATCTTTTCCACGCCCAGCGCGGCATCGTCCAGCCAGGCACTGATCAGTCGGTGGTAATGGGCGAGATGGGGGCAGGCGACACGCACGATGTAGTCGTAGCGACCGCTGATCACATAGCAGGCCACGACCTCGGGCGTCGCCGCCATCTTCTTTTCGAAGCGCTGCACCACGGCCTGCCGCTGGTCCTTGAGCGCGATCTCGGCGAACACGCAGATCAGCTCGCCGAGCACGGCGCGGCTGACCAGGGCGCGATAGCCTTCGATCAGCCCTTCCGCCTCGAGCTTGCGCACCCGGTTGAGCGTGGCCCGCGCCGACAGATGGATCGCTTCCGACAGCGCCTGGATCGTGGTGCGGCCGTCATGCTGGAGCAGCTCGAGCAACTTCAGGTCCGCGCGATCCAGTTCCATGCGCCGGCCGGGTCAGAGCGTCTTGACGGCGGCCAGCCGGCGCATCAGCTGCTGCACCAGGTCGCTCTGCATGTCGCGGTACAGCAGGTTTTCTTCGGCTTCCTTGGCCAGCACCACGGATTCGTTGAAGCTGATGTCGCGGTGCTGCAGCAGTTCGGTCTCGCCGATCAGCTCCTTGCCTTGAGGCGTGCGCAGCCGGAACCGGATGCGGGTGCGCAGCTGGAACTCGCGCACCTGGCCCGAGGCATTCAGACCCACCACCACCTTCTCGCGCTGGTCGGCCAGCAGGTCGAAGATCACCTGCGCCGAATCGATGCGAGGGGCGCCGACCACCTGCACCGTGTCGCCCAGCGCGAGCGTGCGCTTGAGCTCGACGGCCAGCGTCGAGCTCGGAGGCGCGTTGACGAAGATCGTGTCGAAGGCGAAGTCGGGCGCCTGGCGCAGCGCGAAGCCGCAGCTGGCGAGCGCCGACGTGGCTGCAAGGACAAAGAGTGATCGGCGCTTCATTTAGATGACCACGTTCACCAGCCGGCCGGGCACCACAATCACTTTCCTGGCTGGCGCGCCGCCCGCGTGCTTGACGAACTCGTCGCTGGCCACCGCCAGCTTCTCGATCTCCTCGCGACTGGCCGCGGCCGGCACCCGCACCGAGCCGCGGTGCTTGCCGTTGATCTGCAGCACCAGCTCGACCTCGTCGCGCTCCAATGCCTGCTCATCGACCTTCGGCCAGGGCGCATCCAGCAGGTCGCCCTGCCCGCGCGCGTAACCGAGCGACTGCCACAGCTCCTGCGCGATGTGCGGCGTGACCGGATGCAGCACCCGCAGCAGGATGCCGAAGCCCTCGCGCAGCGCAGCGTCCGCGTTTGATTCGGACGCGCCCTTGAAATCCTCAAGGGCATTCAGCAGTTTCATTGCGCCGGACACC
>JAKFEZ010000276.1:0-15894 GCA_036675435.1 Ramlibacter sp.
CCGCGTCGCATCGACAAGGCGGGTGGCGCCTCGCAACGATGCGCCACGGCCCGCCCGACCCCGCCTTTGCAGGTACGTGTGGGCGTTGGTCGCGTTCGCCGCAGCGTTTGATCTCTGATCTTCGCGCGCAAATCATCTTGGCTCGCGGCAGGCGGTGCCCGGCGGGGGCGATCTCTGGGGCGGCTGCGATGTTCGGCCTGGGGGCGGGCGCGCTTGCGCGCTTCGTCAACTGACTCGCCGTGCCTGTTCGAACGAAGCGGCCTCAGGGCGCGAAGAGAGTTGCGCGGCGCCGACCCCAGGCCGGACATCGCAGCGAAGTCGTAGCGAAGCGAAGACCGCCACAGTGTGAGCCCGCGACGGGCATCGCCTGCCGCGACGCGAGGCACCCGCCTACCACCACGGGAGACCAGCGCAACAACTAAGCAACGCGCTCCACATGCCCCTCCGCCAATTCATCCAATATCGGGCAATCCGGGCGTTCATCACCGTTGCAGCAATGCACCAGGTGCTGCAGGGTCTGGCGCATGGCGGCCATCTCCGCCATCTTGGCGTCGAGCGCGGCGATGTGTTCGGCGGCGATGCGCTTGACGCTGGCACTGGAGCGCCGCCGGTTCTGCCAGAGCTTGAGCAGCTCGCCGATTTCGGCCATGCTGAACCCGAGGTCACGCGAGCGCCGGATGAAGCGCAGCGTGTGCACTTCCTTGCCGGTGTATTGGCGATAGCCGGAATCGGTGCGGGAGATCGTTGGCAGCAGGCCCAGGGCCTCATAGTGCCGCACCATCTTGGCTGACACGTTGGAGAGCCTGGCGGCTTCGCCGACGTTGAAGGGGCCGGCTTGTTCGAGTGTGGCGTTCATTTCGAGTTTCCTTTCCATTGGCGCAGCATCAGCGCATTGGTGACCACGCTGACGCTGCTGAAGGCCATCGCCGCGCCGGCGATCACCGGGCTGAGCAGCCCGAAGGCGGCCAGCGGAATGCCGACCACGTTGTAGAAGAAAGCCCAGAACAGGTTCTGGCGGATCTTGGCGTAAGTGCGGCGCGAGATGTCGATGGCGTCGGCCACCAGCGCCGGATCGCCGCGCATCAGCGTGATGCCGGCCGCGTGCATCGCCACATCGGTTCCGGTGGACATGGCGATGCCGACGTCGGCGGCGGCCAGCGCCGGCGCGTCGTTGATGCCGTCGCCCACCATGGCCACCGGCCGGCCGGCCGCTTTGAGCTGGGCCATGATCGCTGCCTTGTCCTCGGGCAGCACTTCGGAGCGGACTTCGTCGATGGCCAGCTGCGCCGCCACGGCCGCGGCGCTGCCGCGGTTGTCGCCGGTCAGCAGCACCGTGCGCAGGCCCTGCGCCTGCAGGCCGGCGATCGCGGCAGTAGCGGTCGGCTTGACCGCGTCGCCAAAGGCCAGCAATCCCAGCAGCAGGGGCGGCCCGGTCACGTCGGCCACCCACGACACCGTGCGGCCCTGGCTTTGCAGTTCCACGGCCCGGCTTGCCAGCACGCCCTCATCGACTTGAAGCTCGCGCATCAACCGGCTGCTGCCCAGGCGCAACTGACGCCCGCCCACCAGCGCCGCCATGCCACGCCCGGCGATGGCCCTCACCTCGGCGGCTGGCGCGATTGGCACCTGCTCGCGCGCGGCGGCGTCCAGCACGGCGCGTGCCAGCGGATGCTCGCTGCCGGCCTGGATTGCGGCGCTGGCCGCCAGCAGCGAGGCGCGGTCGCCTTGCGCGGCTTCCGCCGCCACCAGCTGCGGCTTGCCCTCGGTCAGGGTCCCGGTCTTGTCGAAGGCCACCACGCCGATCCGGTGCGCGACCTCCAGCGCTTCGGCGTCCTTGATCAGGATACCGTGCCGAGCCGCCACGCCGGTGCCGGCCATGATGGCCGTCGGCGTGGCCAGCCCCAGCGCGCACGGGCAGGCGATGACCAGCACAGCCACGGCGTTCAGGATCGCGACCTCCCAGTCGCCGCCCAACAGTCCCCAGGCCAGCAGGGTGGCCCCTGCGATGCCGATCACGACCGGCACGAACACTTCGCTGACCCGGTCGACCAGGCGCTGGATCGGCGCCTTGCCGGCTTGCGCCGATTCGACCAGCCGGACGATCCGCGCCAGCGTCGATTCGGCGCCGATGGCCGTGGTGCGCACGACCAGCAGGCCCTCGGCGTTGACCGAGCCGCCGGTCACCCGGTCGCCCTCGTGCTTGGCCACCGGCAGGCTTTCACCGGTGATGAGCGATTCGTCGATCTCGCTCGCGCCTTCGGCTACCACGCCGTCCACCGGCACCCGTTCCCCCGGCCGCACCACCACCAGGTCACCTTGCACCACTTCGCCCACCGGCAACTCGACCTCTTGTCCGGCGCGGCGCACCCGCGCGGTTTCCGGCCGCAGCGCATTGAGCGCGCGGATCGCCTCGGTGGTCTGGCGCTTGGCGCGGGTTTCGAGCCACTTGCCCAGCAGCACCAGGGTGATGACCACGGCCGATGCCTCGAAGTACAAGTGGGTCATGCCATGGGCGCCATGCGCCAGCAGCAGATAGACACTCAAGCCATACCCCGCGGACGTGCCCAGGGCCACCAGCAGGTCCATGTTGCCGGCGCCCGCCTTGAGCGCCTTCCAACCAGCCCGGTAGAACCGCGCGCCCAGCCAGAACTGCACCGGCGTTGCCAGCGCGAACTGCCACCATCCCGGCAGGGCCCAGTCGGCGCCGAACAGCATGGCGAACATCGGCAGCGTCAGGGGCGCCGACAGCGCGGCGGACAGCGCAACCGGCCACCATTCGTTCACCGGGCCGGCAGGGCGCGTGGCGGTTTGGCCCGAGACCGGGGTGGCGAGATGCGCCGTATAGCCTGCCATTTCCACGGCCGCACGCAACGCGTCGAGGCCGGGCTCGCGGCCGGCCAGCCGCACCTCGGCCGTTTCGGTCGCCAGGTTGACCTCGGCGGACAGCACGCCCGGCACTTTGGCGAGCGCTTTTTCCACCCGCGAGACGCACGAGGCGCAGGTCATTCCCTCGATCGCCAGCCGCAAGCTTTGCTCGGGCACTTCATAGCCGGCCTTCTCGACCGCACCGCGCAGGACGTCCAGGCGCACGGCCGGATCGGCCTGCACGGTGGCAACTTCGGTCGCCAGGTTGACGCTGGCCTGCTGCACGCCGGGAACGGCGGCCAGCGCCTTTTCCACCCGGGCGACGCAGGAGGCACAGGTCATCCCCTGCACGGGCAAGGCCCAGTCGATGGGGCTGTCGGCGCGAATTGCTGCTGCTGTGTTCATGGTCATCCTTGATATCGAGGCGATGCAGCCAGTCTCAAGTTTCCCATCATGTCAAGGTCAAGGGGTGCTTGCGAATCCCCTGCGCGCCGAAAGGGTAACCAGTCCGCCGTTTGACCTTGCCACCGTGGCAGCCGCCATAGTGACCCTCATCCCAAGGAGAACCCCATGATTGAATTCGACGTGCAGGCCATGAGCTGCGGCCATTGTGCGAGCACCATCACCGAAACAGTCCGGCAGCTCGACCCGCACGCCAAGGTCGATGTCGACCTGGCTGCAAAGAAGGTCAGGATCGAGTCCGCCGAAGACCCGGGCACGCTGGCGCAGGCCCTGGCCGAGGCCGGCTATCCGACCGATCCGACCGGGGCGGCGCACTGAACCCGTGCGCCGCGGCTTGCGATCAAGACGACTTGCCCGCGGGATAGGACTGATAGACCGAGGCGCCGCCCCGGGTGAGAAGCATCACGTCGAAGGCGTCTTTGCGCCCGCCGTAGTCGGGACCGTCCATGCCGGGCGACCCCACCGGCATGCCGGGAACCGACAGCCCCACGGCTTTGGGGCGCTCCTTCAGCAGGCGCCTGATTTCGCGCGCCGGCACATGGCCCTCCACTGCGTAGCCGCCGATCAGCGCGGTGTGGCAGGAGCCGTACCGGCTCTCGACGCCCAGGCGCGCGCGGGCGGCCTCGTTGCCGTTCTCGTTGACTTTGACCTTGAATCCGTTGGCTTCGAGGTGCGCCACCCAGTCCTTGCAGCAACCGCAGTTCGGGTCCTTCCAGACCTCGGCGGCGGTAGCGCCGGCCGAAGCTGCCGGCAGATGCGCTGCCAGCAGCAAGGCGCCGGCGCCGGCGACGAAGGCCCTGCGTTCCGCCGCGAAGGCGTGGGTGGAATAGGGAATGCTCATATTCAATCCTTGGGTTCGTGTTTCTCGTGTTTCAGTGACGGCGCGGGTGCGGGTGGGAAGGCCCTGCCGCCGGCGGGCCCTCTGCGCCGGCGTAGCCGCGCAACTGCGCATAGCGCTGGATCTGCCCTGCGTCCAGCAGCGAAGCCTGGGCGAGATGCGTGCGCAGGTGCTCCGCGCGCAGTTCGCCCTGCAGCCGCGCGGCCTCGGCGGTGAGGCGAGCCAGCTGCTTTTCGTCGATGCTGCGCAGTGCAAATGCCTGGTCCAGTGCCCGCTCCGCCTCGAGCAGTCGAGCGCCGATCTCGCGGGCCTGGGCCTGGTGGCGCTGCATCAGCGCGCGCGACGCTTCCAGCTGGGAGGGCGACAGCCGCAAGGCCGTGCCATGCTCGATGACATGGGCCGGGCCGGGATAGCCATTGAGCTCGGCCGCCTTGGCCAGGCCCATGCCCTGCCCGGCGAGCAGCTCCTGCACATCCTGCTCGGACAGTGCCTTGATGGCCCGGGCCTGCTGGCCGGCGTAGGGCGCGCTCTGCGCCATGGCGCATCCGCAGGCCAGCAGCGCCGCGGCTGCGATGAAGCTTTTTGGAAGCATGGAGATTCTCCTGGTAGATCGAAGTCTCGGGCCTGCCACCATGGCAAGGTCAAGCGCCTCGTCTCAAAACCCCGCTGCCGGCCAGGCCATTGCCCGGTGCGCTTAAAGCAGCAGCGGCCCCTCGCCCACCGGGCCGACGATGGTGAAGCAGAAAACGGCCCCGCCGTCGGCCGGTGATTCGCCCCAGGCGCGGCCGCCGTGGCGCAGCGCGATCTTGCGCACGATCGCCAGGCCGATGCCGGTGCCGGGGAATTCGTGCGCCGCGTGCAGGCGCTGGAACGGCGTGAACAGCTTGGAGGCGTAGGCGCTGTCGAAACCTGCGCCATTGTCGCGCACGAAAAATACCGGCGTACCGGCTGCTCCGGGGGCCAGCACGCCGAACTCGATCTGCGCGTCCGTCCGGCCGGTGGTGAACTTCCAGGCGTTGTCCAGCAGGTTCTCGACCAGCACCTTGAGCAGGCGCGCGTCGCCCTGCATCGGCGGGGTGTCGGCGACGGCCACCGACACCGCCCGCTGCGGCTCGTTGGCGCTTTTCTGCTCGAGCCAGGCGCGCGCCAGCTGCGACAGGTCGACCGGGGCGCACTGCAGCGGCTCGCGCGACAGGTTGGCCAGCGACAGCAGCGCATCGGTCAGGTCCGACATGGTCTGCACGCCGTGGCGCATCCGGCGCAGGTAGTGCCGCGCGCGATCATCGAGCTGCTCTCCCAGCGTGAGTTCGAGCTGGCGGCTGTACCCGTCGGCCGTGGCCAGCGGCGCGCGCAAATCGTGCGCCAGCGAATAGGCGAAAGTGCGCAGTTCCTCGTTGCGTTCCTCCAGCTGCGCCGTGCGCTGCCGGATGCGCTGCTCGAGGGCGCCGTTGAGCTGCTTGACTTCGCGCTCGGCGCGGCGGCGCTCGGTCACGTCGGTATTGACCGAAAGCACCGACATCGGGTCGCCGTCACGCCGCACCACCGTCAGCCGGCGCTCGACCAGCAGCATCCGGCCGTCGGCGGCGCGGCAGTGAACTTCGCCCACCCAGCTGCCGTGTTCCAGCAAGGCATGGCTGTCCTGCTCCGACAGCATGGCGCCCGCCCCCAGCAGCTCGGCGAAGCTGCGGCCTTCGGCCTGCGCCGCCGTCCAGGTGAACAGGCGCTCGGCGCCCTGGTTCCAGTAGCGCACGCGCCGTTGGCTGTCCTGGATCACGATGGCGTCGCTGGCCTGGTCGAGCATGGCGGCCTGCTCGCGGATTCGTTGCTGGCTGCGCACCTGCTCGGTCAGGTCCTCGACGATTGAAATGATGTAGGGCGCGGCCGCATCGCCTCGCGCCAGGGTGACGGACACCCGGGCCGGGTACGCATCGCCGCCTTTGCGCAGGAGGCGGCGCTCCGCCGTGTACGAAAGGGCTTTGCCGTCCAGCAGGGTTTGCAGGTCGCGGTTTCCGGCCTCCAGGTCCTCCATCAGGTCGCTGGCCCGAAGCTTCAGGAATTCCTCGCGCGAGTACCCGTGCATGCGGCACATGCTGCCGTTCACCCGCAACACGCCCCCGTCCAGTCCGATGTGGACGATGCCCAGGGCGGCCTGCTCGAAGGTGGCGCGAAAGCGCTCTTCGCTTTCTCGCAACGCCGCCTCCGCCGCCCGGCGGTGGGTGATGTCCTGCATCTGCAGCAGGAAGTGCGCAGGCTGGCCATCGGCATCGTGGACCATGCTGCAGCTGATGTGGGCCCATACCACCTCGCCGCTGCGATGCAGGTAGCGCTTGTCGCGCTGGTAGCTGGGAAACGCGCCCGCCAGCATCTGGCTGCGCAGCTCCAGGTCTTCCTCGAGGTCGTCCGGGTGGCTGACCAGGCGCGATGTCGCGCCGACCATTTCGGCCAGGCGATAGCCCAGCATCTGGCACAGTGCGTGGTTGACCCGCAAGGCGGTGGACTGGGTGTCGAGCAGCGCCATCCCGATCGGCGCGAACTCGAAGGCCGCGGAAAACTGGCGCTGGCTGGTGCGTTCCTCCTGGCCGTGCGCACCTTCGCGAGTCTGCTCGAGGTTAGGGCCGTTCAACATCCGCCCGATTGGGCCTGCTTCGGCGCAGCTGTGCCATGGGGAAAGCGCCAGTTGTTGCCGCCATGCGTCGCCCCCGCTAACCGCGCCGCCTGGCCAGCAGCTCGTCGACCAAGGCACTGAGCTTGCGCAGATCGACCGGCTTGGTCATGTGGGCGTCGAAGCCGGCGTCAGCGGCTTCGCGCTCGTCCGACTCCTGGCCCCAGCCGGTGGCCGCGATCAACACCATCTGCCGGCCCCATTCGGTCTCGCGCAGCTGGCGCGCGACATCGTGGCCGCCCAGGTCGGGCATGCCGATGTCGATGATTCCGACGTCCGGCTTCTTGCGCGCGGCTTCGCGGATTGCGTCCAAGCCACCCTTGACCCGAAGTGTCTCGAAGCCGGCGATCTCAAGCAGCTTGGCGATGCCCCAGCCGGCGTCCACATTGTCGTCGGCGATCAGGATCAGCCCCCGCTTGGCGGCCGAGCCCGGCGCCACGGTCGCCGCCGCAGCAAGATCGGCCGGGCGGTCGTTGCCGCGCACGGCCGGCAGAGTCAGGCGGAACTCGCTACCGCGGCCAGGACCGTCCGAGAAAGCCTCGACCCGCCCGCCATGCATCTCCACCAGGCTCTTGACCAGCGCCAGGCCGATGCCCAGGCCGTGACTGCGGTCAGCCACGGGCTGGGCCTGTGCAAACATCTCGAACATGTGCTCGATCTGGCCTGGGTCCATCCCGACGCCGTTGTCCGACACGCTGATCAACGCTTGCTCGCCTTCGAGCTGTGCCTTCAGCACGATCGAGCCACCGGGCCGCGTGTACTTCACCGAATTGGACAGCAGGTTGGACAGCACCTGGCCCAGCCTCAGCGGATCGGCGTCGAGTTCGACCGGATAGGCTGGCAAATCCAGCGTGAAGGTGTGCCCGACAGATTCGAGCATCGGGCGCACGGTTTCCAGCGCCGCCTCCACCACACTGTCTAGCCTGACCACCTCGCGCTGCAATTCGAGGCGTCCCAGCTTCAGGCGCGACACGTCGAGCAGATCGTCCAGCAAAGACTTCATCGCGCCGGCCTGGCGCTTGACGACTTTCGCCGCCGATTCGCGGTCGGGCGCAGGCAACCCGGGCGTCAGCATCAGCGCCGCCGCGCTGTCGATCGACGCCAGCGGATTGCGCAACTCGTGCGACAGCACGGCCAGGAATCGGTCCTTGGCGATGTCGGCAACCTGCAATTCGGAACGCGCCTTCTCGTTCTCGGCCAGGGCACGCACCAGCTCGGCCTGGCTGCTCTCCAGTGCCTGCTGATGCTCGCGCTCGGCGGTCTGATCGCGCAGGATCTTGGCGAAGCCCACCGCCCGGCCCTGTGCGTCACGCATCAGCATCATCGAGCCGCTGGCCCAGAAGCGACTGCCGTCCTTGCGCCGGTGCATGCGATCATCGGCGGCGCGGCCTTCGGCCAGGGCGGTTTGTGCCTCCTGATTCGGCGCGCCCGCTGCACGGTCTTCTTCGGTGAAGATCACATCGGCGGCCTGCCCCAGCACCTCGGCCTCGGTATAGCCCAGCAACCGCTGCGCCCCGTTGTTCCAGAAGGTGATCCGTCGCTCCAGATCGGTGGAGAAAATGGCGTACTCGGTGGTGTTCTCCACCACCAGGCGCAGCCGCTCCTCGCTGGTGCGCAGCGCCTCGGCGGCCTGCTTTTGCTGCGTGACATCGCGGGCGATGGCCGTTCCACCGATCACCACCCCCTGGCTGTCCTTGATGGGCGACACGCTCAGCGCCACCTGGATGTCCGCCCCTCCCTTGCGCCGGGCCAGGGCTTCGAGCTCGGTCACCGACTTGCCCTCCCGCAGGCTCCCGGCGATCCGGTCGCGGGTTTCCTCCAGCGGCGGCGCCAGCAACGGCAGTTGCGAGCCGATGGCCTCGTCGGCGCCATAGCCGAAGATGCGCTCGGCGCCCGCGTTCCAGCTGAGGATGGTACGGTCCATCGAGAAGCTGATGATGGCGTCATTGGACGAGGCCACCACCGCCGACAACCACAGCCGCACTTCCTCGGCTTGCTTGCGCTCGCTGATGTCGATGAACGACACCACGACACCGGCAATGTGATCGTCGATCGTGCGATAGGGCAAGAGCCGCGACAGGAACCAGCTGCCATCGGGCAGGCCCACTTCACGCTCGACCGGCACCAGCCGCTCCAGCACGCGCCGGGCGTCGGTGCTGAGTTCCGGATAGTCCAGGCGGGTCGCCAGGTCGGCCAGCGGGCGGCCCAGGTCGGTCGCGATCAGGTTGAACAGCGTCACGGCCGACGGGGTGTAGCGGGTGATGCACAGGTCGCGGTCGAGGAACACGGTGGCAATCGCCGTCGCGTCCATCAGGTTATGCATGTCGCTGTTGGAGTGGCCCAGCTCGTCCACCTTGCTCTTGAGCTCGTGATTGACCGTGGTCAACTCTTCGTTGATCGACTGCAGCTCTTCGCGGCTGGTTTCCAGCTCTTCGGTGGCCGAGCGCAGTTCTTCGTTCATCGCCTGCAGCTCTTCGTTGCTGGCCTTGAGTTCTTCGTTGGAAGCCTCGTACTGCTCTACCGTGTCGCGCAGGTGCGCCTTCAGCCTTTCCAGCTCACGGTCGAGGTGAGGGGCCACCGGTCCGGCGCGCTCGGGCCCTGACAATTCGCTGACGGGGGCCGACCCCAGCGGCTTGGCGCTGAGCGTCACCAGGTAGAACTCGGCGTTCAGGTCGCGCGCCGGCGAAACGCGGATCGCCACCTCGACGGTTTCGGCGCCCAGCTCGACCGGGCTCACCAGGACCTCGGAGGTCGCCTTGACCTGGGCCGCCTGGTAGAGGGCCGCCCGCAATTCGATGCGCAGGCTGGGGTGAACCGCGCGCAGCAGGTTCCGCGTCGGCTCCCCGCCGGCAAACTGCAGGAAGCGCCCGGCAGTGGCCGACACATGCCGGATGTCGTGCTCCACGTCGACCAATATCGAAGGCGGCGCCAGTGCTTCCAGCAGCTTGAAATGCAGTTCGCCCCAGGACGTGCCGCGGCCGTCCACCGGCTTCAAGGTGTTGGCGGGCAACAGCGCGGCTTCGAGAGAACGGCTTGCGATGGCGGGGCCGTGCTGCTGCGTCGTCAGCGCCATCGCCGCAACCGCCGGTTGCATCGGCAATGACAGGCTCAAGCGGGGCGTCGGGCGCTGCGAGTAGATTCGGCACTTCTTGTCCAGCACAGAGAACAGCGCGTTGGCGTCTTCGGCCGATTCGGAAGAGCCCAGAAACAGGCAGCCATAAGGCGCCAGCGCGAAGTGGAAGATCTCGAAGGCGCGTTGCTGCGCGCCGCGGCTCAGGTAAATCAGCAGGTTGCGGCAGGAGACCAGGTCGATCCGGGAGAAAGGCGAATCGCGCAACAGGTCGTGCTGCGCGAATAAAACCATTTCGCGGATCTCTCGGCGCACCTGGTAGCCCCGGCGGTCCTTCGTGAAATAGCGGTTCAGCCGATCCTCGGACAAGTCGGCTTCGATGGTCGCGGGATAGCAGCCCTGGCGTGCGATGAGCACCGCCTCCTGGTCGAGGTCGGTGGCGAAGACCTGGATGGCCGGCGGCGTGTCCATCTGGCGGGCCCGGTCGCACAGCAGCATCGCCAGCGAATAGGCCTCCTCGCCGGTGGCGCAGGCGGCAACCCAGGCGCGCACGATGCTACCGGGCCCCTTGCCTCGGAACAACAGGTCCAGCTGGGCCTCGAGCGCGGCGAAACACTCGGGGTCGCGAAAAAATTGGGTGACGCTGATCAGAAGGTCCTGCAGCAGGGCGGCCGCTTCGCCGGGCTGCGTGCGCAGGCAGGCGAGATAAACGCCCAGGTCGTCGATCCCATTGACCTGCATCCGGCGGGCAATCCGGCGCACCACCGTGGCCCGCTTGTAATAGGAGAAGTCGCGGCCGGTTCGGTTGCGCAGCACGACCAGCACCTCGCGCAGCAGGGCTTCGTGACCGGCGGGCCGCTCGGACAGCGGCGTCGCCGGGTTCGGCCCTTCCTCGGGCGGCAGTTGCAGCTCTTTTTCGAGGGCGAAGTACTGGATCAGCCGGGGCGCGATGTCGGCCACCGGCAGCACCCAGTCGACCATGCCGGTGGCGATGGCCGAACGCGGCATGCCCGCATGCTCCGCTTCCTCGGGCTCCTGCGCCACGGTGAGGCCGCCCCGCTCCTTGATCCGCTTGATGCCGAGGGCGCCGTCGCTATCGGCCCCCGACAGCACGATGGCCGCGGCATGCGGCCCGTAGGTGTCGGCCAGCGTTCGGAAGAACAGGTCGATGGCCACATGCTGCCCGCGTGCCGACAAGGCGCCATGCGACAGCTGCAGGTGGCCGTCCACGGCCCTGATGGTCTGGCCCGGGGGAACTACATACACGTGATTGGGAACGATCGGCTCGCGCTGCTGGACCTGGATCACCGGCATCGGTGTGCAACGCTGCAGGACTTCGGCCAGCGTGCTCTCGAGCTCGGGGGCCAGGTGGAGCACGACCACGAAAGCCTGGCCGGTGTCGGCCGGCAGCTTGCGCAGGAACGCCTGCAAGGGCGGAATCGCCCCGGCCGAGCCGCCCAGGCCCACCAGGGGACCCAGCTCCAGGGCGCGCCCGTGGGTTGCATTGTCGATGCGGTCCGCCAATGCCTCTTCGGCACGATCGGGTGTCATGTCAGTCATTCTGTCCCCGTAGCTGGACGACGATTATGCGCTGTCGGTCGGCCGTGCCGTCAAGGTTGCTTAGCAGCTCAAGCTGGGTCTTCAGGCGGTCGGCTTGCCGACGGTAACAGCTCACATCGGGCCCGTGAAATTGCGGTGCTATGGCCTGCTGAGCCCGTCGCGTAGCCCCTGTCCGACAGTCCGGAATGCCGCGCGCCGACGCCGGGGTGGCTGACCTCTGCCCACACTACAGCCAACAACCCAACGGAGCAACGACATGGCCTACAGCAGCATCCTGGGCGCCGACCAGGCGCCCTCTCAACCCAGCGGCCGCGACACCGAGCTGCTGGGCCCCAGTGATACCTCCGACACCGGCAGCGACGTGGTGGGCACGCAGGGGCTGCATGCCGACAGCGACTCGGTCGGCACCGGTGAGCGCGGCTCCGTCACACCCGGCGACGCGGTGGAAGGCGCAGACATCCTGCCGGACCGCATCGTGCGGCCGGGCGCGGACGGGGAATTCGAAGAGGACGCCGATGAGGCACTCGCCAGCGGCGAAGGCTTTCCGGCCGCCGACATCGACGCCCAGGAGTTGACCGACCTCGATGCCGACCCGGACGCCGACCGCGACGATGAATGAGGGCTGACCCCGCCCGGCGCCTGCGCCAGGTCCTGGCCGCAACTTTCGGCCTGAAGCGGCTGCGCCCGGGCCAGCAAGCGGTGATCGAGCGCGTGCTCGCGCACCGCCCGACGCTGGCCATCATGCCCACGGGCGCAGGCAAGTCGCTTTGCTACCAGCTGCCCGCCATGCTGCTGCCGGGACGCACGGTGGTCGTGTCGCCGCTGATCGCCCTCATGAAGGACCAGTGCGAAGCGCTGCGCGAACTTGGGGTCGCTGCCGTGCAGCTCAATAGCGGCGTCGATGCGCAGGAAGGGCAGGAGGCCCTGGACTCGGTGGCCGATGGCTCGGCGCGCATCGTCATGGTCACGCCCGAGCGGTTGGCGGAGCCGGAGTTCCTTGAATTGCTGGCGACCCATCCGGTCAGCCTGCTGGTGGTGGATGAGGCCCATTGCATCTCGCAGTGGGGCCACGACTTCCGGCCGGCCTTTCTGGAGATCGGTCCCTCGCTCCAGCGCCTGGGCCGACCGGTGGTGCTGGCCCTCACGGCCACCGCCACCGAGGAAGTCGCCGCCGATATCTCGCGGCAACTGGGGATTGCGCGCGATGGCGTGGTCAACACCGGCACCTACCGGCCCAACCTCGACCTTCGGGTCGAGCAGGTGGCGCGCGAAGCCGACAAACTGGAACGCGCCGTGGCCCTGGTGCGCGCCACCGAAGGCGCCGGCCTGGTCTACACGGCCACCGTCAAGGCGGCGCAGCAGGTGCACCAGGCGCTGGGCGCCGCGGGACTGGACGCGGGCCTCTACCACGGCAAGCTGCGTGCGGCAGACCGCCACGCCGCGCAGGAGGCCTTCATGCGCGGCGAGCCACAGGTCATGGTCGCCACCAATGCATTCGGCCTGGGCATCGACAAGGCCGACATCCGCTTCGTCCTGCACTACCAATTGCCGCCCCGGCTGGAAGCGTATTACCAGGAAGCCGGGCGGGCCGGGCGCGACGGCCAGCCGTCACGATGCACGCTGCTCTTCCTGCGCAGCGACAAGGCGGTGCAGCAGTTCTTCATGGCGGGCCGCTATCCGACCGAGGACGATGCGCGGGCTCTCTACCTGGCTCTGCACGAACCTGCGCCGCAGGGCGACGCCTGGGATCTCGCGCTGCTGCAGGGGCGGCTGGCACGACCGCGCACCAAGCTGCAGGTGGCGCTGGGCTCGCTGCGACGCCAGAAAATCGTGCAAAGCGAAGCCGACGGCCGGCTGCGGCTTGCTCGCCGCGGCCTCGACGGCCCCGCGCTCGACCAGCTCATGTCGGCCTACCGCGACAAGCGCGAGCAGGACCGGGATGGGCTGGAGCGAATGGTCTTCTACGCCCAGACCGGCCAGTGCCGATGGCGTTTGCTGCTGGACCACCTGGAAGACGAAGCGCCGTTCGAGCGCTGTGGCCACTGCGACAATTGCCGCCGGATCGCGGCGCACGAGGCGGTGCTCGATCACCTGTCGTCGCAACCGCAGGAGCCTCCCGGCATTCACCCAGCCGGGATTGCGCTGCCGGGCTTCTCGCGCGGCGACATCGTGAAGGTGAAGCGCTACGGCCGCGGGCTGGTCGAGGAGGCGAGTGCGTTGCAGGTGACCGTTGCTTTCTCCGACGGCAGCCGACGCTGCTTTCAGCCCGACTACGTTGCGCCGGTCAAGCGGCAGAGCTCGACAGTGGCAGCGTCAGCGTGAACTGACTTCCCTTGCCCAGCCCGTCGCTGGTGGCGGATACGGTACCGGCATGGTCTTCGACCAGCCGCCTCACCAGCGTCAGCCCGACGCCAAGCCCGCCGCGGCTGGCGCTGGTGCCACCCGGCGCCCCTTGCACGAACAGATCGAAGACATGCGGCAGCACCTCGGGCGCCATGCCGATGCCGCTGTCCGAGACTTCCACCACGGCGTACGCGGTTTCACGCCGCACGCGGATGGCGATGTTCCCCTTGTCCGGCGTATAGCGGGCCGCATTCTGGATCAGGTTGCACAGGACCTGCTTGAGCCGGGCCTGATCTCCAAGCACCCAGAGTTCGGCGCCATGCAGCGTGATTTCCACCTCGTGCGCCTTGGCCGCGGTCGCGGCGCCGGACATCTCCACGGCCTGGCCGACCAGTTCGTTGACCTCGATCGACTGCTTCTGAAGTTCGACCTTGCCGAGCGTGACCCGGGTCACGTCCATGACATCGTTGACCAGGCGCGCCAGCTGGTCGGCTTGCCGTCCCATGACGGCGCAGCGCTTGACCAGCTCGGCCGGGCTGATGTCGGTCTTGCGCCGCAGGACCTCCAGCGTCATGTGCAGGGTCCCGAGCGGGCCGCGCAGCTCGTGCGCCAGGGTCGAGAGAAACTGGTTCTTTCGCTCGTCGGCCAACTGCAGTTCTTGCTGCCGCAATCGCAGCTGCTCCAGTGCGAACAGCATCTCGCGGTTCTGCTGCTCGAGCTCCTCCGTGGGCGACTGCGCCTTGCGCCGCGCCAGCTGATCGGCTCTCGAAGCGACGTCAGCCGCCGACAAGACGGGCGATCCCTTGGGCAGCTCCATGGCCATCTTGACGACGGTGCCCCCTTCGGGCGGGCAGGCGACCTGCAGGTCATCGACCAGCCGGCGGCTGCCGGCAATGCCCAGCGGCACCCGCCCCTGCGCATTGAGTGCGCCCGCAAGCACCGCCGCCAGGTCCTTGATGCCCGGGCCCTTGTCGATCACCTCGGCAAGGACACGCTGCCCGCGCTTGGACGCCTGGGCGCTGTCGAACAGGAAAGTGACGGTGCCTTCCCCCGCGTACTGCACCGTGTTTCGGGCGATCTCCGACACCGCCGTGATGAATCGGGTGCGCTGCAGCGTGTCCAGGCCGAACAACTCGCCCACCTGGCGGGCCCGGTCTCGCAGCAGCACCAGATTCAGCCCGGAGACGCGCGTGGTAAGTATTCGCAGCGGCATCAGATTCCTTTGGCGACGAGCACCGTGGCGTCGTCGGTGGTGCGGCCGAAATCGCGGTGAATCACCGATGCGATCAGGACCGGGTGGCGAAGAAGCAGCCCGGGATAGCGAGCCAGGTTCCAGCGGGCGGACACGCCGTCGCTGCTGAGGATGAGGGTCGAGCCCGCGGTCCATCCATGCTCTTCCGTCCTCATGGTTCGGGCGTTGTAGCCCACGACACCCTCGACCGACAGCAGGTGGTGAGTTTTCTCGCCCGTGTACAACAGGGCCGAAATATTGCCGACGCCGGCAAAACTGAGCCGGCCGGCGGCGAAGTCGATCGCTGCGACAGCCATCACGGCCCCCCGGGTGGACTTAAGCGCCTCGTGCGCCATCTTGAGAATTTCCAGCGGCGAAGCCGCGGCCGGCGCCTTGCGCACCACGGCCATGGCTTCAGCCGACGCCCGCGCCGCCAGCGGTCCATGGCCGAGCCCATCGACGACCGTCAGCCGCTGCCAGCCACCGGCCCGTGTGTAGGCGCACGCATCCCCGCATTCGACCTGGCCGAGCATGGGCGAGCGCCGCGAGCCGGTGGCGAGCGCCCCCTCGGGAACCTGCGGCTTGGCCGTTCCCTTGGTGATACGCGACAGCATGGCCGAGCCCTGGCCCGGCACGGTGAATACTTCGAACAAGTCGGACGCGCGCATGATGCCACCCAGGCCGATGCCCAGGCTGCCGCCAGTGGACACCCCATCGCGCGAAGACGCCAGGAAATTGGAAAAACCGGGGCCCTTGTCGGTGGCGACGATCTGAACGCCGCTCACGCCCCATTCGGAATAGGAATCAACCGTCACCGACCCCTGCTTGCCATACTTGACCAGGTTGGTGGATACCTCGGTGGC
>JAKFEZ010000174.1:0-15848 GCA_036675435.1 Ramlibacter sp.
GACCTCGCGGCAAAGTCGGGGCCGGGCGTGCCGCGTCGCATCGACAAGGCGGGTGGCGCTTCGCGCCACCTTCCCTGTGTTTGCTCGATTTCGAGGCCCGTCGTACAACTCACTGCGCGCCCTCAGGGCGCGAAGAGAGTTGCGCGGCGCCGACCCCAGGCCGAACATCGCAGCGAAGTCGTAGCGAAGCGAAGACCGCCACAGTGTGAGCCCCTGACGGGCACCGCCTGACGCGACGCGAGGTCACGCCCTAGGACGCGCGCAAAGGCCGACTGTCACGCCTTGAGAAACAACCCCTGAAGGTCACTCAAAAAATCAAATCCCCGCTCGGTAGGCCGCACCCGCGCCAGATCCCGCTCGATCAGGCCCTTGCGCTCGGCCTCCTGCAGCGGCTGCTCGATCGCGGTCAATGGCAAGCCGGTGCGTTCGCTGAACTGGGCGAGCGCAAAGCCTTCGCGCAGGCGCAGCGCATTCAGCATGAACTCGAACGGCAGGTCGGCCCGCGCTACCTCGTCGTCCTGCGCCACGGCTTGACCTGCGATGGCCTTCTCCATGTAGAGCTTGGGATCGCGAAAACGCACCTGCCGAACGACGCGGTGCGGGAAACTCAGCTTGCTGTGCGCGCCGGCGCCGATGCCCAGGTAATCGCCGAACTGCCAGTAATTCAGGTTGTGCCAGCAGCGGTGGCCCGGCCTGGCATAGGCCGACACTTCGTAGCGCTGCATACCGGCGCCACCGGTCATCTCGGTGATGCGGTCGAGCATGGCGTAGGCCAGGTCGTCCTCGGGCACCTGCGGCGGGAACTTGGCGAAGTAGGTGTTGGGCTCGATCGTCAGGTGATAGATCGAAATGTGGGGCGGCATCAGCGCCAGGGCTTGCACCACGTCCTGTTCCAGCTGCGCCATGGTCTGGCCGGGCAATGCGTACATCAAGTCGAGATTGAAGGTCTCGAACGCCGCGGCCGCTTCCTCCACTGCCGCAATGGCCTGCCTGCTGTCGTGGATGCGGCCCAGTGCCTTCAGGTGCGTGTCGTCGAAGCTTTGCACACCCACCGACAGCCTCGTGACGCCGGCCGAACGATAGGCCCTGAACCGGTCTTTCTCGAAGGTGCCTGGATTGGCTTCGAGCGTGATTTCGCAATCAGGCTCCAGCTTGAGGCGTGCGCGGATATCGCCCAGCAGGCGGTCGATGGCCTGGGGCGAGAACAGGCTGGGCGTGCCGCCGCCGATGAAGATGCTGTGGATGGTGCGGCCCCAGACCAGCGGCAACGCTGCCTCGAGGTCGGCCACCAGCGCGTCCAGATAACTTTGCTCCGGCAACTCGCCGGCGCGCCATCCGTCGCCGGGCCGTCCCAAGCCGGATGCGCCCCCGCGGGGGGCCGATGCCGCAGGCGTCTTGGGGGCCAGGATCTCATGCGAATTGAAATCGCAGTAGGGGCATTTCTTCAGGCACCAGGGCAGGTGCACGTACAGCGACAGCGGCGGCAACGCGCCGAGTTGCAGCGTGCCGGGCCGCAGGTAGTGCTGCACGTCCTTGACGGCCGCGCCTTCGGAGCCGGCAAGAGAGATCGGTATCACCATCTTTCCCGGATCAATTCGAGCATCTGCCGCGCTGCCTTGCCGCGGTGGCTGTTGGCGTTCTTGAGTTCAGGGGGCAGCTGCGCGAAGGTCTTGCCGAAGCCCGGGATGTACATCACCGGGTCGAAGCCGAATCCGTTGTCGCCCGCCGGCACCGGCGCAATCTCACCGGCCACTCGCCCCACCGCGATCAGCGGCTCGGGATCATCGGCACTGCGCAGCGCGACCAGCGTGCTGACCAGCGCGGCGCGGCGGTTCGGCTGGCCCCGCAATTGCTCCAGTAGCGCGCGCACGTTGTTGGTGTCGCCCTTTTCGTAGCCGAAGCGGGTGGCGTAGAAAGCGGTGTCGACGCCCGGCAAGCCACCGAAGGCATCGACGCACAGCCCGGCATCGTCGGCCAGCGCCGGCAAGCCGCTCTCGCGCGCCGCGTGGCGGGCCTTGGCCAGTGCGTTCTCGACGAAGGTGCGATAAGGCTCTTCGGCCTCACCGATGCCCAGCTCGCCCTGCGCCACCAGTTCGACGCCCAGGCCGGACAGCATCGCCTGCAGCTCGGCCAGCTTGCCGGGGTTGTTGGAGGCGAGGACGATTTTCTGGATCATGGGCGGGAAATTTTGGGGAGGCGTTCATTGTCGCCGCAGTGCCCCCACCCCCGCCCGCCCCCAGAGGGGGAGGGAGCAAGTGAGATCAGGCTGCGAGGGCCTGTTGCTGCAGCAGCACCAGCTCGGCGATGCCTTTTTCGGCCAGCCTCAGCAGTTCGTCCATTTCGGCGCGGGTGAAAGCCACACCCTCGGCCGTGCCCTGCACTTCCACGTAGTGCCCGGCGCCGGTCATCACGACGTTCATGTCGGTGTCGCAGCTGACGTCCTCGATGTATTCCAGGTCGAGCATGGGCTGGCCTTGCACGATGCCCACCGAGACTGCCGCCACCGGCCCCAGGATCGGTGAGGCCATAAGCTTGCGCTCGGCGATCAGCTTGTTGACGGCGTCCTGCGCCGCCACAAAGGCGCCGGTAATGGCCGCCGTGCGGGTGCCGCCGTCGGCCTGCAGCACGTCGCAGTCGAGCTGGATGGTGCGCTCGCCCAGCGCCTTGAGATCGAACACGGCCCGCATCGAGCGGCCGATCAGGCGCTGGATTTCCTGGGTGCGCCCGCTTTGCTTGCCGCGCGCGGCCTCGCGGTCGCTGCGGGTGTGAGTGGAGCGGGGCAGCATGCCGTACTCGGCCGTTACCCAGCCTTCGCCGCTGCCACGCTTGTGCGGCGGCACCTTCTCTTCGACCGACGCGGTGCACAGCACACGGGTGGCGCCGAACTCGATCAGCACCGAGCCTTCGGCGTGGATGGTGAAGCCGCGCGTGATCCGGATGGGGCGCAGCTGGTCGGCGGCGCGGCCACCGCTTCGGACAAATTCATTCATCTTGACTTCGGAAATTTCAGGTTTTACGCGCGGCGGAGCGGCGAATGGCCTCGTTGATCTCGGCGATGGACCGCTCGATGGCGGCGTCGTCGAGGTCTTCGGCCATGGTGTCGAGCACCCCGGCCTGGATGGTGGAGGCGAACACGCCGTCGCTGATGCTGTCGGTGGAAATGCCGCGCGTGGATTCGAACGAGTCGGGGGTTTCCCATTCCAGCGCGATCACGGTGACGTTGTCGCTGTGGTCGCCGCCGTTGCGCAGCGCCGCCTCGACCAGGTCGGGCACCGCCTCGGACACGGGCTGGGTGCTGAGATGGCGCACGATGTCGATGTCGTTGAGCGAGCCCCACAGGCCGTCGGAACACAGCAGGATCTTGTCTCCCTGCTGCAGTGTTATGGGACCAGTGATGTCGAACACCGGCTTGGTCGGCGAGCCCAGGCAGGTGAACAGGATATTGCGGTTGATCCGGTCGAGGCGTGCCGCATTGGCCACGGTCTGCTGCTCCAGATAGGAATGATCGCGCGTGCGCGTCAGCAGCTCGCTGCCGCGCACCACGTACAGCCGGGAGTCGCCACAGTGGATCCAGGTGGCCGACGTGCCCTGCACGATGGCGGCGACCACGGTGGTGCGCGGCGTGTCCAGCATGCCCTTGTCGCCGGCGTACCGGATGATCTGGTGGTGCGCCGCCATGAGCGAGGTGGCGAGGAATTCCGTCACGTCGGCCACGACCGGGCGCGCCTCTTTCTGGTACAGCGCCGAAATGGTCTGCAGTGCGAGCTGGGCCGCGACTTCGCCTTCGGGATGGCCGCCCATGCCGTCGGCCAGCACGAACAGCCCCGACTCGCGGGTGTAGCAGTAGCCCATCCGGTCTTCGTTCTTCTCGCGCCCGCCCCGGCGGCTGATCTGGAAGACGGAGAACTTCATCGGCCGGCTCTCATTTCGCCTTGGCGCCGGCCCCGAACTGGGTGGCCCGCTTCACGTTCTTCTTGGTGTCCGACACCATGTTGTCGAACTGCAGGCGCATCTTCTCGCCCACGGACAGCTTGGTGTAGCGGCGCTCGCCTTCGCGGCTGAGCTCCTTTTGCAGCGCGAAAACCGACTGCGGGCGCGACAACGGGTCGAGCGACATGCACCACTCCACCACCTCGATCAGGTTGTCGGAGTAGACACCGCGCAGCCGCGACAACGCCAGCGCCAGCCGGTCCTTCTCGAGCCGCTGCGGCGCGTCGTTGGGCGGATAGCCCTGCATGCAGGCATAGATGCAGGCGCCGATGGCGTAGATGTCGGTCCAGGGGCCCATCGACGAATCGCGCCGGTACATCTCGGGCGCGGCAAATCCGGGCGTGTACATCGGCCGGATGAAGTTGCCCTCTTTGGACAGCACTTCGCGCGCCGCGCCGAAATCGATCATCACGGCCTTGTTGTCATCGGTGATGAAGATGTTGGCGGGCTTGATGTCCAGGTGCAGCATCTTGTGCTGGTGGACGATGCGCAGGCCGCGCAGGATCTCGTCGAACAGGGATCGGATGGTGGATTCGCGGAAGACCTTCTGCTTTTTCAGCTCGCGCGCGGTGATGATGAAGTCCTGCAGGGTCGCGCCCTCCAGGTAATTCATTACCATGTAGACGGTCTCGTTCTCGCGGAAGAAATTCAGCACGCTCACCACGGAGGCGTGGGAGATCTGGGCCAGCGAGCGGCCCTCCTCGAAGAAGCTCTTGAGGCCCAGCCGGTACAGCGAGAGCTTTTCGGGCTGCACCTGCGGCAGCAGCTCGCCGGGCGCGCGGGTGGCCAGCGAAGCCGGCAGGTATTCCTTGACGGCGATCTGCTGGCCTTCGTTGTCGACCGCCAGGTACACGACGCCGAAACCGCCCGCCGAGAGCTTGCGCACCACGCGGTAGCCGCCAATGACGGTATCGGGCGGCAGCGGGGCTGGTTTGACCTTTGACATAATTTAGGATGTTGTTCGAATGTAGGGTCAACGGCGCAACCCGGTTATTCTCGCAATCCCGCAACGAACCGAACGATTGAAGAGACTCGATGGCAGTTTACAGCATGACCGGCTACGCCAGCGCCCAGCAAAGCGCAGCGCCCGCCTCGCCTGTTCCCGAGGCGAAAGGCGCGCCGGCCAGCCGGCTCGGGCTTGAGATCCGCTCCGTCAACAGCCGCTTCCTGGACCTCACCTTCCGGCTGTCCGAGGAGCTGCGCCAGCACGAACCGGCGCTGCGCGAGATGATCACCCGCAAACTCAAGCGGGGTAAGGTGGAAGTTCGCGCGGCGCTTGAATCGGCCGGCGGCGACACCGTTCGCGAGCCCACGCCTCGCATGCTGCAGCGGCTCAATGCCTTGCAGGACAACGTCCGCGCCTGGCTGCCCGACGCCCGGGCGCTGAGCGTGGCGGACGTGGTGCGCATGTGCGCGGCCGAAGGCCATGCCGACGTCGATTGGGCCGATCCGCTCACCCGGCTGGCCGCCACGACGCTGGATGAACTGATGGCGGCGCGCGAACGCGAGGGCGCCCGCCTGGCCGCAATGCTCCTGGGCCACCTGAAACAGTTGCGCGAACTGGCCACACAGGCGCGCCCGATGGTGCCGCAGCTGGTCGAACAGCAGCGCGCCCGTTTCCTGGAGCGCTGGAAGGAGGCGATGGCCCTGGGCACGGAGGGCGGCAGCGCGCTGCCCGAGGCGGCGCAGGACCGTGCCATGTCGGAGGCCACGGCGTTCGCCATCCGCATCGACGTGGCCGAGGAGCTGACGCGCCTGGGGTCGCACCTCGACGAGATCGAGCGGCTGGTCACCAAGGGCGGCGAGGTCGGCAAGCGCCTGGACTTCCTCATTCAGGAGCTGCACCGCGAGGCCAACACCATGGGCTCGAAGTCGGCGGCTCTGGAATTGACGCGCGTGTCGGTCGACATGAAGGTGCTGATCGAGCAGATGCGCGAGCAGGTCCAGAACATCGAATAGCCGGGCCGGCCTTGCGCATCAACTACATGGACCCGGCCCTGATGGGGCGCGCGGGGCATCATTTTCAATGGTTCGAGCGGATTGCCGGGGAGCTGGTGGCCCGGGGCCACCAGGTGCGCGCGTACGTGCATCACGACGCTGAGGGCGACACACTCGAGGCGCTGTCGAGGCATGCACCCGCCACGCCGCTGTTCGTCTCGCAACCCTACGCGCTTCCCGCCAAGACCGACCCGGTTTGCGGCGACCTCTCGCTGTTCATGGCCGACATGCAGCACCTTCCGGCCGCCTTGCGCCAGGTCGCGCCGGCCGATCTCTGGGTCTGGCCCACGCTGTTCGCCTCGCATCTGCCGGCTCTGGCCGCGGCAGATCTCAAGGTTCCGGTGGTGGCCTGCATCCACTGGCCGCCGGATCGCCAGCTCGCCTCGGGCCCGGCGATATGGCGCTACGGCGCCCTCACCGCGAAAGCGGCCGGTACGCCGCTTCGCATCTGCGTCACGGTGCCTGAACTGGTGCCGCTGTACCGGCCGCTGCTGGAGCGGTCGCTGCCGGTGCTGCCCATCCCGATCGACGCAGGCCCGCCGCCACGGCATACCGCGCGCGAGCTGGGAACCATCGGGTTTTTCGGCCGGCAGGATGGGCGCAAGGGCGCACAACTTCTGCCCAAGCTGGTTAATCGGCTGGTAAAGCGGGGCTTCAAGGTGGTGCTGCAGGATTCGTCGAAGCAGCTGCGATTGCTGGGAGCCGGCCATCCGAATCTGCAGTTGCTGGGCTATGTGGAGGACCTGCCCGCGGCCATGGCGGCGTGCGACCTGGTGGTCGCGCCGTATGAGCCCGCCGAATACCGCCACATGGGCTCGGGCATCGTCTGGGAGGCGATCTCGCGCGGGGTTCCGGCGGTGGCGCCCCACGGAACCAACCCCGGCAGCTTCCTGGAGCGGCTCGGCGCCGGCACCACTTTTCGCACCTACGACCTCGATGGCATCATGGCCGCCATCGACGAGGCGCGGGCCCGGCACGGTGAGCTGCGGCAAGCAGCCCTGCGGGCGCTGGAAGCCTGGCCGCGCCACCATGGCGTGTCCCACCATGTATCGGCCCTTTTGGGTTTGCGCCGGCCCGCCGCCGGCAACGATGCCGGCGCACCTAGTACAGTGTGGCCTTGATGGACTATCCCGGCAATCTTTTCGTCGTCGCAGCCCCCAGCGGGGCCGGCAAATCCAGCCTGGTCAAGGCCTTGCTGGAGCTGGATGCGCAGGTGCAGCCTTCGGTTTCGCACACTACCCGCCCGCCGCGCGGCCAGGAAAAGCACGGCCGCGAGTATTTCTTCGTCTCGCCGCAGGAATTCGACGCCATGGTGCTGGCGGATTCATTCGTGGAGTGGGCGTTCGTTCACGGCCAGCGCTACGGCACCTCCAAGCGGGCGATCGAGGAACGGATCGCCAAGGGCGCCGACGTGATCCTGGAGATCGACTTCCAGGGCGCCCTGCAGATCAAGCGCATCTTCGCCAATGCCGTGCTGATATTCATCCTGCCGCCCAGCTGGGAAGAGTTGCGCTCGCGGCTGGAGCGGCGCGGCGAAGACACGGCCGAGGTGATCGATTTGCGGCTGAAGAACGCGGCCGAGGAGATGGGACAGGCGGGGGAGTTCGATTTCGTTATAATCAATGAGTTATTTGAACGGGCGCTTTTTGACCTGAAAGCGATTGTTCACGCCCAACGCCTGAAATTTTCGGCCCAGCGCCGCGCCCGGGCCGACACTTTCAAAGCCCTCAACATCACCTGAGAGAACCCTCCATGGCCCGCATCACCGTTGAAGACTGCCTGCAGCAAATCCCCAACCGTTTCCAGCTGGTGCTGGCGGCGACCTATCGCGCCCGCATGCTGAGCCAGGGCCACGCCCCCAAGATCGAGAGCAAGAACAAGCCCGGCGTCACCGCCCTGCGCGAGATCGCCGAAGGCAAGATCGGCCTGGAGATGCTCAAGAAGGTCCCAGGCTGAAAAGATCAGCCTGGAAGCGCCTGCGGCGCCTCCCGAACAAAAGAAGCACCGCCTTGCGGTGCTTTTTTACTGGGCCAAGCTCTTCGGACAGGGGCGCGCTACATTAAAGGCATGAGCGCGGTCCTATCGACTCCCGGCAAAGGCAAGCGCCCGGCAGCGCCGGCGATGCCCAGCCCGGCTGCGGCCAACGCGGCCGCCGCCAGTTTCGCCGCGCTCACGGCCCGGCTGGACTACCTGGATCCGGCCGAGATCGAGCAGGTGCGCAAGGCCTACCGCTTCGCCGACGAGGCCCACCTCGGCCAGATTCGCGCCAGCGGCGAGCCCTACATCACCCACCCGATCGCCGTCGCGGCCCAGTGCGCCGAATGGAAGCTGGACGCGCAGGCCCTGATGGCAGCCCTGCTGCACGACGCGATCGAAGACTGCGGCGTCACCAAACCCCAGCTGATCGAACGCTTCGGCGCGCCGGTGGCCGAACTGGTCGACGGGCTGACCAAGCTGGACAAGCTGCAGTTCAACACCCGCGAGGAAAACCAGGCCGAGTCGTTCCGCAAGATGCTGCTGGCGATGGCGCGCGACGTACGGGTCATCCTGATCAAGCTGGCCGACCGCACCCACAACATGCGCACGCTGGACGACGTGCCGCGCGAGAAGTGGGCCCGCATCTCTTCGGAAACGCTGGAAATCTACGCCCCGATCGCCCACCGGCTGGGCCTGAACCTGACCTACCGCGAGTTGCAGGAGCTGGCCTTTCGCCATCTGCGCCCCTGGCGCTACGCGATTCTCGGCAAGGCCGTGACCAAGGCCCGCAACCGACGGCGCGACCTGATCCAGAAAGTGCAGCGGGATGTCGAGTCGGCCTTCGAGCAGTCGGGCATGCAGGCGCGCATCTCCGGCCGCGAGAAAACGCTTTATTCGGTCTACCGCAAGATGGACGAGAAGCACCTGAGCTTTGCCCAGGTCACCGACATCTACGGCTTTCGGGTGGTGGTGCCTTCGGTGGTGGACTGCTACACCGCGCTGGGGCTGCTGCACCAGATGTACAAGCCGGTGCCCGGCAAATTCAAGGACCACATCGCCATCCCCAAGGTGAACGGCTACCAGTCGCTGCACACCACGCTGGTGGGGCCGTCGGGGGTCAACGTCGAGTTCCAGATGCGCACAGAGGCCATGCATCTGGTGGCCGAGTCCGGCGTCGCCGCGCATTGGCTGTACAAGGCGAGCGACCTGGAGGGCGAAAGCGCCGACCGCCTGGGCACCAAGTGGCTGCAGTCGCTGCTGGACATCCAGCACGAAACCCGCGACGCGGCCGAGTTCTGGGACCACGTGAAGATCGACCTGTTTCCCGACGCGGTCTACGTGTTCACGCCCAAGAGCCAGATCATGGCGATGCCGCGCGGCGCCACGGTGGTGGACTTTGCCTACGCCATCCATAGCAACGTCGGCGACCGCACCGTCGCGGCCAAGATCAACGGCCTGCAGGTGCCGCTTCGCACGGAGCTGAAGAATGGCGATGTGGTCGAGGTCGTCACCGCGCCGGTCTCCACCCCCAATCCGGCGTGGCTGGGCTTCGTGCGCACCGGGCGCGCCCGCTCCAAGATCAGGCACCACCTGAAGTCCCTGGCCCAGGTCGAGTCGCAGGAGCTCGGCGAAAAGCTGCTGACGCAGGCCCTGCGCGCCGAAGGGCTGGAGCGGCTGCCGGCCGACGACGAGGAACACCGCGCGATCTGGGAGAAGCTGCTGCGCTTCACCGGCACGCGCAACCGCGCGGAACTGCTCACCGATGTCGGGCTGGGCAAACGAGTCGCCAGCATCCTGGCCAAGCGGCTGGTGACCATGCTGGCCGAGCGCGGCGAAAAGCCGGACGCGCTGCTGATCACACGCGAGCGCTACACCGCCCATGAGAACGTCTCGCAGGGCGAGGTCACGCTGGACGGCAGCGAGAACGCCTCGGTGCAGTTCGCCACCTGCTGCCGGCCGGTGCCGGGCGATGCCATCGTGGGCTACCTGGGCCGCGGCGAAGGCCTGGTGGTGCACACAGACGACTGCGCCGTGGCCAAGCGCCTGCAGCACAAGGACAGTGAGCGCTTCATCAGCGTCGAATGGGCCGACGAGCCGGTGCGGCCGTTCGAGACCGCGCTGCTGGTCACCGTCAGCAATGGCAAGGGCGTGCTCGCGCGGGTGGCCGCATCGCTCGCCAGCGCCGAGGCCGACATCACGCATGTCGACATGGGCGACGACAAGGCACAGGACGCCACCGACCTGCGCTTCATCGTGGCCGTGCGCGACCGCACCCATCTCGAAGCGGCGATGCGAACACTCAAGCGCACACCCTCGGTGATGAAGGTGCAGCGCGTGAGGCCCGGCAGCGGCGCCTCCTGACGCTCACCCAGCGTCCGGCGCGGGATAGGTCACCCGCAGCACTTCGACCTCCTGCTGGCCGGCCGGCGTCACCAGCTTGACGACGTCTCCCTCCCTGGCCTTGAGCAAAGCCCGCGCGATCGGCGATATCCAGCTCACCTGTCCGCGCGCGCTGTCGGCCTCGTCGATGCCCAGGATCGTGATCGTGCGCTCCTGGCCGGACTCCTCGGCGTAGCGAACCGTGGCGCCGAAGAACACCTGGTCGCCGCCGTGATGCAGCGCCGGGTCGCTGACCTCCGCGAGTTCGAGGCGCCCGGTCAGGAAGCGGATGCGCCGGTCGATCTCGCGCAGGCGCTTCTTGCCATAGATGTAGTCGCCGTTTTCCGAGCGGTCGCCGTTGCCGGCGGCCCAGTGCACCACTTCCACCACCCGGGGCCGCTCCTCGTCGATCAGTTGCAGCAGTTCGGCCCGCAGCCGGGCGTAGCCTTGCGGCGTGATGTAGTTGCGGGTGCCCGCGGGCATCACGGGCAGCGCTGCGTCGTCGTCTTGCGCGTCGCCATCGGCCTCGCGTGTGAATGCCTTGTTCATGATGCAAGCATAGCCATCTTGGCGTGGGGCCAACCCTGCAGAAGCGTATTCCTACAAGGGCATGCGTTTGGTCCTACGGACAGCGGCGCGTACATCGGGCAACATCGCTCTAACTCAGGAGAAGCGTGTGCCCAATGCCATGTCGGAATCCAGCGCGGGCGGCATGGCCGCGGCCGAGCCGAGTCCGGCCGCGGCGGCGCCGGGAGGCCGCCGCTCGCGGGCGGGGGCCGAAGCCGCACGCTACGGCGTGCTCAGGCGGCTCGCGCCCGCGCTCAAGCACGATATGGTGGTGAACCTGCAGGCCATCGCCATGATGGCCGAGGTGATGAACGCCAAGCTCGAACGCGGCGGTCCGGTCCCGGCCGAAGTACAGGCCAGCATCAGCAAGCTCAACCGCCTCGCGCGAGATGCCGTGGCCGGCTGCCTGAAGGTGGCGACCTGGATCGAGCCGGGCGAGGACGAGAGCGTGCGGGTGGCCGAAGGCGTGGATGAATGCCTGGCGCTGGTGTCGGGGAACTTCAACTTCCGCGGCTTCGTGGTGCAACGCGAAGTCTCGGACAACCCGTTCCAGGTATCCCGCGTGGTGCTGCGCAACCTGCTGGTGGCCTCGCTGATCACCCTCACCGATGCGGCTGCGGGTCCGTGCGAGGTGCGTGTGAGTGCCGAGATCTCTTCAGGAATGGCCGAGATCATGGTGCGCATCAGCCCGCGGCAGGACGAGTTCGAGGGCCTGCCGTTCGAGCCGACCTACCGGCAGCTCGAATGGTCGGACGTGCAGGCGCTGGCGCTGGCCGAATCGGTGGAACTGGTGCGCGGGCAAGACCACATCCTGATGCGGATTCCGCGCGCGGTGCCGATGGCGCCGCTGCAGATCGCGCCGACTTGACACCTTTCGACCCTCAGGTGTCGAGCTCGTCCATGAAAGCCTCGAGCTCATCGATGGGCAGCGGCTTGCAAAACAGGTAGCCCTGGTACTCGTAGCAGCCCTGCTGCGCCAGAAAGGCCCGCTGCGCCTGCGTTTCCACCCCTTCCGCGATCACCCCCAGGTTCAGGCTCTGGGCCAGGCCGATGATGGTCCGGGCAATCGCCGCGTCGTTGGCATCGGTCAGGATGTCCTTGACGAATTCGCGATCGATCTTCAGTTGATCGAGCGGCAGGCGCTTGAGGTACGACAGAGACGAATACCCCATCCCGAAATCGTCAATCGACAGCGTCACTCCCATCTCTTTCAGACTGCCCATCTTGGCGACGGTCACCTCGATCCCGTCTGCCAGCAAGCTTTCCGTCAGTTCCAGCTTCAGCTTGTACGGCGCAATCCCCGAACTGGCGATGGCCGACATCACCTCGTCCACGAAGTCCGGGTGCCTGAACTGGCGCACGCTGACATTCACGGCGATGCTCAGGTGGCTGCGGTCCGGGCGCGATGACCAGGCCGCAATCTGGGCGCAGGCCTGCTCCAGCACCCACTTGCCGATAGGGATGATCAGCGAGGTCTCTTCCGCGGTGGGAATGAAGTGGGCCGGCGGCACCATGTGCCGCTCGGGGTGGCGCCAGCGCAGCAGCGCTTCGACCCCTGTCATGCGGCCGTCGGCCCCGACCTGAGGCTGATAATCGATCAGGAACTGGCTCTCGCGCCAGGCCTGGCGCAGGTCGGTCGCCAACGCGGCATTGGCAGTGACGACGGCCTGCATTTCCGGATCGAAGAAACAGACGGTGTTGCGCCCGGCGTTCTTGGCCTGGTACATCGCCAGGTCGGCCTGCTTGAGCAGTTCGCTCACCGACCACGGCGCCCGGCCAAAGAGCGTGACGCCGATGCTGCAGGTGCTGTGGTGCAGATGCCCCGACAGCACATAAGGCTCGCCCAGCTTGGCCAGGATGCGCTCGCTCACTACCCGGGCGCCGGCCGCCGGTTCGAGCGGCTTGTGATTGCTGTTCTCGAGCAGGATCACGAATTCGTCGCCGCCCAGCCGCGCCACCGTGTCGCCGCGCGCGACGCAGGAGCGCAGCCGCTCGGCCACCTGCTGCAGCAGCTGGTCGCCCTTCTGGTGGCCCAGCGTGTCGTTGAGCACCTTGAAGTTGTCCAGATCGATGAACATCAGCGCGCCCTCGCGCGGGCGGTCATGGTCCGACAACGCGCGCTGCAGCCGGTCGAGCAGCAATTGCCGATTGGGCAGCCGCGTCAAGGGGTCGTAGAACGCGAGGTACTGGATCTTTTCTTCGGCCGTCTTGCGCTCGGTGATGTCGCGCCCGACCGCCACCCAATGGGTGAGCTTGCGGGCCTCATTCCACACCGGGGCCACCTCCAGGTCGACCCAGAACGCCTCGCCGCTCTTCTTGTAGTTGATCAGGTCGACCCGGGACGCCTGCCATTGCTCCATGGCCGCGCGGATCCGGTCGAGTTCTTCGCGCTGGGTGTCCGGGCCCTGGAGCAGCCGCGGCGTGCGGCCCAGCACCTCTTCCGGGCTGTAGCCCGTGCGGCGCTCGAAGGCCTCGTTGACGAACACGATGCGGGGACCGGGAGAGCGAAACGGCCCGGCCTCGGTGATGATGACGATGTCGTTGAGCCGCGCGATGCTGCTCTCGAGCAGGCGCAGCTGCTCTTGCGACTTGTGGCGCGCCGTCACGTCGCGCAGGTGCAGTGCCAGCCCGGCGCCGAAGGGATAACCCCGGAGCTCCATCCGCCGCGAGAGGTTGGCGTCGAGCTCTTCGGCCTCCAGCACGGCGTCGCCGGAGAAGCTTTGCATGAACTGCTCCTCCAGGCGCCATCGAACCGTTTTCTGGAACGAGTTCCAGACCGGCAGGCCCAGCAGGTCACGGGCGCTGCGGCCGAGCAGCCGCTCGGCTTCTTCGTTAACGTAAGTGAAACGCCCAGCGCGGTCGACAGTGGCGAAGGCCTCGCCGCTGCCCGTGGCCCCGCCCATGCTGACAGCGTGGCGCAGCAGCGTGCCTGCCCGGTGACCGTGCGGCGCGATCTCCTGCACCGCTCCCTGCACCCGAATTACCGCGCCGCTGTCATCCCGCACCGGCTGCGCGAGCGTGCGCACCCAGGCGCGCCGGCCCTTGAGCGTCACGATCTGCATCTCCTCGTCGAACGCGGCTCCGGTGGTGGCGCAAGCCTGGACCAGTGCCACCATCTTGCCCTGCCATTCGGGGGCATAGAAGCCGAAAGCGTCTTCGCGCGGCGGGGCGAAGCCGGGCGGCGCGTCATGCAGCGCCGCGAGCTGATCGGACCACTCAAGACGGTCGAGCACCACGTCCAGCGTCCACACGCCGACGAATGCCATGCGCTCGACCAATTGCAGCAGCGACTGAGCCTGTTGGAGCTTGTCCGGTTCCATGTAAACGCGTCTTTGTTGAATGTGCTTCGAACAGTATCTTATGTGCGTTCAACGTTGCATCATTGTGGCGGTAGGCATCGTCCTACCCGGGTATGCGGACTCGTCCGGGGGTGAGTTGCAACCTCGTCCTTGCATGATGGCAGGGTCGAAGCCCGCCCGCCTGAAACGAGAACCCGTGCATCTGCAAGCCTTTGTGATCGAAGACAATGCCACCATCCGTGAGAATCTGGTCGGCACGCTGGAAGAATTGACTTGCGTCAAGGTAGCCGGCACGAGTTCGACCGAAGACGACGCGCTGGCATGGCTGGAGCACAACATCGAGCGATGGGACCTGGTGATCGTTGACTTGTTCCTCAAGCAAGGCAGCGGCATTCATCTGGCGCAATGCATCAAGCGGCGCCGCCCGAGCCAAAAGATCGTGGTGTTCAGCAACTACATCAACGCCAGCGTGCGCAAGCGCTGCGCCCAGTTGGGCGTGGATGCCGTCTTCGACAAGTCCACCGAGATCGATGCCTTGGTGGACTACTGCGCGCACCAGTGTTTCCGCATCTCGCAGGCCCAGGCCGCTTGAGGCTGGAAGCGCAGCCCGTCACGCAGTTTTCGAACTGCGCCAATATACGAGATGTAACCAGCTGAAGCTCGACAGCCAACGGGCCGACAGGAAGTAGGAGCCGGCTGACAGCCTAAGGCGCGCGAGGCGGCGCCCAACCGGAGGCGCGCAGTTCCTCGAACACGACCTCTGCAATCCATTGCCGCCGCTCCTCCAGCATGCGGCTGCGGATCGCGCCCACGCTGATGGCGGCATAGGTCCCCGGCGTGACCTCGAAATACGCGCCTACGCCGCTGACGCCTTCGGCCACCAGGTTGTCGGTGCACGCGTAGCCGCGCTGCCGCGTCTGTGCCACCTGCCTGCGCAATTGGCCCAGCGTGCGCGCGGCCGGCATCTCGGCCCGGTGCCGCGCGTGGAAGGCTTCGAGTTCCTCATCGCTGAGCGTCGCCATCAGGGCGGCGCCCGCCGACCCGACACCAAGCAACCGGAGGCCGCCGACCTGCAGCACCAGTGCCTTGATCGGGAACGCGCCTTCCTCGTAATGGATGCAGTGCGCAAAATCCCCGTTGCGCACGACCAGGTAGACGGTGTCTTCCGTACGCCGCGCGAGGCGGATCATCATCGGCCGGCAACGCTCGAGAATGGGAACGCGGCTCATGGTGGCGAGTCCCAGTTGCATGGCTTCCAGTCCCAGCCGGTACAGCTTGCGCTCATCGCGCGCCACCAGGCCGGTCTGCACCAGTGAACTCAGCAGGCGATACGCCGTGGTGCGGTCCAGGCCGGTGCTGGCGATCAACGCGGCCAGTGTCATGCCGCGCTCGTGGTTCAGCCCGACGAGCTTGAGCAGTTCGACGGCGCGGAACACCGCCTGCGCCCCCGGCATTCGTTCGCGCTCGGTATCGCCGCCCTTCGCGTCAATGTTCATCATATGCACAACCTTCTCTTCATTTCGTACTAGCTCGATGGCCGCCGAGTCCGCGATGTGCACATTATGAGCAAAACCGCATTTCCTGGTCGCCGAAGTCGCCGACCGAGGCCGATACTTCCAGCACACCCGCCAGAAACAC
>JAKFEZ010000154.1:0-2894 GCA_036675435.1 Ramlibacter sp.
CCCCGGCACCGGATCGGGGCGGTACACGATGTCGTGGAATTCGCGCAGTGCCAGGCCGCGCGGGCTGCTGACCTCATGGCGCACCCGCACGAAGCACAACTCCCCGGTGCGCCCGGACTTGAATTTCACGTCGTCGATCGTGGACACGCGGCGTATCGCGTCGCCCAGCCGCAAGGGCGACAGGAACTCCAGCTGCCCGCCCGCCCACATGCGACGCGGCAACGGCACCGGCGGCAGGAATCCGCCCCGGCGCGGATGCCCGTCCGGCCCGAGCTCGGACTGTCGGGCCGACGGCAGGAAGTACAGCCAGTGCCACAGGGGCGGTAGCTCGGCCACGCTGTCGTCGGGCGGCATGTCCAATGTCGCTCGCAACATGCGAACCGGCGCCGCGGTGACCGTGTCCTGGACGGTTTCGCTTCGGCCTTTCCAGGCGGTCAGCTCCTCGGAATTGGGTGTCATGAAGGGGTCTCGTGGATGAAGGTGTGTCTGCTAGTCTTGCACAAAAGGCACTGCACATCATCTCCCATGGATCAAGCTCCCGACGTTCTCAAAGGTGTCCGCATTCTCAGCCTGGCGCTGAACCTGCCCGGCCCTGCAGCACTGATGCGCTGCCGGCAAATGGGGGCGACTTGTGTCAAGCTGGAGCCGCCTTCGGGCGATCCCATGGGCCACTACAACAAGGCCGCCTATGCGCAACTGCACGATGGCGTGAAGGTATTGTCGGCCGACCTCAAGACCGGCGCGGGCCAGGAGGTGCTGCACCGCGAATTGGCCAAAACCGATGTGCTGCTGACATCATTTCGCCCTTCCGCCATCGAAAAACTGGGCCTGGGCTGGAAGAAGCTGCACAGCGGCTACCCCTCCCTGTGCCATGTGGCCATCGTCGGCGCACACGGCGATCACGCCGAGGAGCCGGGGCACGACCTGACTTACCTTGCGGACAACGGCCTCGTGCCCGGCATGGAGCTGCCCGCCACCTTGTATGCGGACATGAGCGGTTCCCTGATGGCCAGCGAAGCAGTGCTGAAGGCTGCGCTGGTCCAGGGCGAGCGTTATGCCGGCACCGGTGAGACGCATCCCCGCGGTGTTTTCATCGAAGTGGCGCTCTCCGATGCGGCTGCGTACCTCGCGCTGCCGCGCCAGTGGGGGCTGACGCAGCCCACGGGCCCCGTTGGCGGAGCCCATGCGGGCTACAGGGTGTACGGCTGCAAGGACGGCCGAGTGGCCGTGGCGGCGCTGGAGCCGCATTTCGCGGCCGCCCTGTGCGCGGCGGCCGGGGCACCGGCGTCCGACCTGCGGGCCATGCTCGCGCCGGCCACGCATCAGGCCATCGCGGCCTTCCTGCTCACGCAGACGCGCGAACAGCTCGACCGGCTGGCGGTCGACAAGGACATACCGCTGCACACCATGGCAGCGGCATGAAGACACAGCCTACTGTCGCGGCTCGCCGTTGCCGTTGACCGCGATCGTCGGGCCGGGCGGCGCCGACATTTGCACCCGGTGCTCCCTCCCGCGGAAGGTGTAGGTGACGTCGTAATACGCGGGCGTAGCGTTAGGCACCTGCTGGCAGCGCTGTACGTCCTGGTAGCCAGTGGAACCGGTGCTGCCGCCGCCTGTGTTGGCGCCGATAGCGGCGCCCGCGACCGCGCCACCCACGGTGGCCGCGTCACGGCCGGAGCCGCCGCCCACCTGGTGGCCCAGGATGCCACCGATCAAGCCACCGACGATGGCGCCGCCGACGTTCGGCTGCCCGGGCTGGGCCACGGCCTGCCGCTCCACCCAGCACTGCTGGTTCGGCGGGCCGACCACCGCGCGCACCGACGAAACCGGCGCGTCGAAGATCCGCTCGCTGGGACGGCGACGGTAGGCGTAATCAGGCCGCTCGGCCGGAGCCGCGATTTCGTTGTCGTAGCGGCGGCGGTCTTCCACTGGCCGCGCGGAGGCCACATGTCGGCCCATGCCGACCTTGCCCAGGGAGTCATAGCTACCGCGGCGCAGCACCACGCAGCGGCCCTGGAAGCGCGGCTCTTCGCACACTTCCCAGCGGCCGCGGTCCACCACGATCGACCCCACACGGTCGTTGAAGCCGAAGCGTTCGAAATTGCCAACCCGGCGGTCAGTGGAGAAAGCCCGCCCGCGGTAGCCCTCGCCTTCATAGAAAGTGATCTGCGCCATGGCCTGGGAAGCCAGCAGGATTGCGGCGGCGGCCACGGCGGATTTGGTCTTGAATTTCATTGGGGTTCTCTCCTGTTGAGATGCTTTCAGCCTAAGCCAGGAGGGCCGGCTGTTGTGTAAGACATCGCCCTCTCTCAACGCGGCACTCCCGGCTGTGGCCTAATGTCGGGTTTGCAAAGTCAGTAACAGGAGCATTTACATGGGCAACAAGATCGTCACCGAAGCCGACCGCAAGCGCACCCCCCCGGTCAAGGTTCAAGAGGGAATCAGGGTCGCTCGCGCGGGCGGCGGCCAGAAGGTGAGCCTCGAGCGCGGCACGTCCACGCGTAACAAGAAGAACCCCGGCAAGCGTCCGCACAAAGGAGGTTGACACCTCCGAAGCCAACGCCTGCCCACATGGCGTGACTGCGGCGTCCTACATCGCTGCCGCGGAGTTCGGCTAGGGTTAAGCCATCATGGCACCCTCCAGCACCCGCACCCTGTGGAAAGGCGCGATCAGCTTCGGCCTGGTCTACATTCCCGTCACCTTGCACTCGGCCACGGCCGAACATCGCATGAAGTTCAACCTGCTCGACAAGCGCACCATGAACCCGGTGGGCAACCAACAGGTGAACAAGGCCACTGGCGAGGCCATGCAGAAGGAAGAGGTCGTCAAGGGCTTCGAGTACGAGAAGGACCAGTACGTGGTCGTCTCGCCCGAAGAGATCAAGGCGGCCCTG
>JAKFEZ010000227.1:0-2884 GCA_036675435.1 Ramlibacter sp.
CCCACCATGTTTTCCTCACCGTGCAACAGCTTGTCGACTTGGGTGATATCCGCCACGTTGGCCGCCGTGCCCACCACGCTGTGCACCAGGCCGGACTCGACGTCCACGCCGATATGGGCCTTCTGCGGATTTCGGTGAGCGTGACCGCTCATTTCGCTAACTCGTGACCGGTGTTTTCACCCCGGTTGCGCGGGATTTGGATTGTAGCCGCATCGGTCACGATGCGGCTTCTTCCTCCGTGTTTTTCCGCCGCAGTGACTCGCCTTTCATCACGATTCGGTAGGCGTTGTGCACCAGGCGATCGAGCAGGGCGTCGGCCAGCGTGGGGTCGTTGATCCAGCCATGCCAGTGCTCGACCGGGAGCTGGCTGGTCAGGATGGTGGAGCGGCTGCCGGCGCGGTCGTCGATCACCTCCAGCAGGTCATGCCGAGCATTTTCCTCCAGCGGGGCAAGGCCCCAGTCGTCCAAAATCAAGACATCGACCTTGGCCAGCTGTTGCAGGGTGCGCCCGAAGCTACCGTCGCCATGGGCGATGCGCAGTTGCTCCAGTAGGCGCGGGGTACGCAGGTACAGCGCGCTGTAGCCTTGGCGGCAGGCCTGATGGCCCAGTGCGCAGGCGAGCCAGGTCTTGCCGACGCCGGTCGGGCCGGTCAGCAGCAGATTGTGCTGCTGGCGGAGCCAGTCGCCGCTGGCCAGGGTCGCGATCAGGCGCTCGTCCAGCGTGCGGCCACGGCGGCGATCGAGGTCTTCCAGGCAGGCGCTGGCGTACTTGAGCTTGGCCTGTTTGCGCAGCCGCTCCAGGCGCTTGTTGTCACGCCAGGCCAGTTCGCGGTCGAGCAGCAGGCCCAGGCGTTCATCGAAGCTCAGGCTGTGGCTGGCCGGCAGCGTCCACTGCTCTTCCAGCGCTCGGGCCATGCCGTTGAGCCGCAGGTGGTGCAACTGGCTCAGGGTGTGTTGGGTCATCATCGAACAGTTCCTCTTGGGTGTAGTAATCGGCGCCACGGACGTTCTCGTGGCTGCTGGGCGGCGCCGCCGGCGTCGCGGGCTTGGGCAGTGGTTGCTGGTCGAGCCCTTGCTTGAGCAGGTTGCGCACGGTGCGGCCGTTGAGGGCCCGCAGTTGCACGGCGCGGCTGGCCGCCGCCTCCAGGCGCGCGTTACCGTACTGGCGCGCCAGCGAGAGCAGGCCTAGGCAGGCTCGGTAGCCCATCTCCGGGTGAGGTTTGTGGGTCAGTTGGTGCTCGACGATCTGCCGGGCGTGCGGGCCGATTCGCTCGCCCCAGTCGAGCAGGCGCTGCGGCGTCCACTCGCGATGCGCCTTGTGCGAGGCCGGCATGTGTTCGCTCTGGGTGCTGTAGGCGCCGCGCCGCTGAAGCCGCAGGTGGCTGGCGACCCGCCGGTTGCCGTGCAGGATCTCCACGCTATGCGCGCTCAGCCGCACATCGACGCTCTGTCGGGCCAGGGCCGAGGGCACGCTGTAGAAGCCGCCGTTCACTTCGATGTGGTAGTCGATGTTGACCTTGCAGCGCTTGAACGTCACCACCTCGTAGGGATGCAGTGGCAGCGGTCGCAGCACCGGCTGATCGAGCCGCTCGAACCACTCCCGGCGGCAGCCATCGAGCTTCTTGAACGGGCGCTGGTTCAAGTCCTCCAGCAACTCGGCAATCGCCTGGTTGAGCGCGTGCAGGCTGAAGAACTGCTGGTGTCGCAGTCGCGCCATGATCCAGCGCTCGACGACCTGCACCGCCACCTCTGCCTTGGCTTTGTCCTGCGGCTTACGCGGCCGCGCTGGCAGCATCACCGTGTCGTAATGCCGGGCACACTCCAGTGCGGCGCGGTTCAAGCCCGGCTCGTAGCGATCGGGATGGGCGATCAGGGCGCGCGGATTGTCGGGGATCACCATCTCGCTGACCCCGCCCAGGTAACTGAACGCCTGGCCCAGCGCGGTCAGCCAGTCCACCTGGGTTTCACCGGGCGTGGCGCAGGCATAGGTGTAGTTCGAGGCCCCCAGCGCCGCGACGAAGATATGCGCCCGGCTGATCTCGCCAGTGGCCGGGTCGATCACCGGCAGCGTCGGGCCGGCGTAGTCGATGAACAGCTTCTCGCCGGCCCGGTGCTGTTGGCGCATCGAACGTTTGAGGGTGCTGGCGTAGCGGCGGTAGTGTTCGACGAACTGGGTATAGCGGTAGGTCGGCTGCTCGGGATGGGCGGCGACGTACTCCTCCCACAGCAATTGCAGGGTGACGCCCTTGCGCCGTAGTTCGCGGTGGATAGCGATCAGATCCGGCAGCACCCGCTCGCCGCGGGTCTGGCGCACCTTGGCAGCTGGCAACAGTGCCGCCGCCAGCGCCACCTCATCCAGCGCGGCCAGCGCCGGCCACTCCAGGCCTGTCTCGCTGGCCGCCGTGACGTACTTGCTGACGACGCCCTTGGACAACTGCAAGGCCCGGGCGATCTTCTCGTGAGAGAGGCCTCCCTCAAACTTGAGGCGCAGACATTCTTTGATATTACGCATGGCTACTCGCTGCGCCGCCATTCCTCTACTCCCCAAAAACGGGCGAGGGTGACGGTCGCGTCAGGTCATGCGCAACGGGGTGGAAGTATTTCGCTAAGCCGTGACCGACGATTTCGCTAAGTCGTGACCGCCTGTTTCGGAACAGGTTGGAAATCGGTCACGTTGATAGCGAAATGAGCGGTCACGCGTTAGCGAAATGGCCGGTCACGATCTACCGAAACGACCGGTCACGACGGGCCGAAATACGCAGGCCTTCATGCCGAAGTAGTACTGCTGGCCTTTCTTGGTCTGGTGCATTTCCGGGTCGCGCTTACCGTCCTTGTTCTTGGTCGAACTCGGCGCATTGATCAGCGTGGCATCGACAATCGTGCC
>JAKFEZ010000091.1:0-2882 GCA_036675435.1 Ramlibacter sp.
GCAAGCAAGCAGGAGAACAATAAGATGAAATTCGTGCATACCCTGATGGCTGCCTCACTGGCCCTGACCCTCGCCGGTCAGGCCCAGGCGGCCGTTTCCCCGGCGGAAGCCGCCAAGCTCGGCGCCGAACTGAGCCTGGTCGGTGCGGAAAAAGCCGCCAATGCCGACGGCTCCATCCCGGCCTACGCGGGCGGCCTGACCACTCCGCCGGCCAGCTACCAGGCCGGCAGCAGCATGCGCCCCGATCCGTTCGCCGACGAAAAGCCGCTGCTGGTGATCGACGGCAAGAACGTCGAGCAGTACAAGGACCAGCTGACTGCCGTGTCCTTCGAACTGGCCAAGCGTTATCCCGGCTTCCGCATGGATGTCTACCCGACTCACCGAAGCGCGTCCATTCCCCAGGGCGTGCTGGACAACAGCCTGAAGAACGCCAGCGGCGCCAAGTCCACCGAAGGTGGCAATGCCATTGAAAACGTGCTGCCGGGCGTGCCCTTCCCGATTCCGCAGTCCGGTGCCGAGGCCATGTGGAACCACCTGATGCGCTACCAGGGCGTCAACATCGCCACCAAGTTCGACAACTGGTTTGTCGACAGCAACGGCCGCGCCAGCCTGGCTACCACCGGCGATGCCTGGATCAACTACGCGGTGTACGAGGACCTGGGCAAGCCGATGCAGGCCAAGGACACCTACTACCAGATCAAGCTGATGTACACCGGCCCGGCCCGCCGCGCTGGAGAAGCGGTTTTGCTGCGCGACGCGGTCAATCCGCTGGAACAACCACGTCGAGCCTGGCAGTACCTGCCCGGCGTACGCCGGGTGAAGCTGGCGCCGAACCTGGCCTACGACACCCCCAACCCCGGCACGGCGGGTGCGGCGACCTACGATGACGCCTTCGTCTTCCTCGGTGCGCTGGACCGCTACGACTGGAAACTGGTGGGCAAGCAGGAGCTGATCGTGCCCTATAACGCCTACCGGGTGACCTATGAGGCCGACGCCAACAAGCTGCTCACGCCCAACCACCTGGCCCCGGAGTTCGTGCGCTGGGAGAAGCATCGCGTCTGGGTGGTCGAAGCCACCCTCAAGGAGGGCATGCGTCATATCTACCACAAGCGCCGCTTCTACCTGGACGAGGACACCTGGGTGGCCCTGGCTTCCGACCAGTATGACGCCAGCGGGCAGCTCTATCGTGGCTCCTTCGCCTTCCTCAGTCAGAGCTACGACCAACAGGTCCCGGATGCCACGCCTCATGTGACCTACGACCTGATCGGCGGTAACTACAGCGTCAGCGGTCTGACCGGCCCCTACGGTGGCATCAAGTACAGCGAGCCGCAGAGCAAGGCCCAGTGGTCTTCCGAATCGCTGGCCGGTGCAGGCATCCGTTGAGCTAGGTTTCACGCTATTCCGCCTGCCCCTCCGACGCCGGGCAGACTTTGCGCCGGAGTGCATGCCCATGCATCCCGGCGACTTTTTCCCAAGAGGACGCACTATGTGTTCTTTCAACAAATGCGTGCTGCTCGTGCTGTGCGCCACCTTGACGCTGGCGCAGGCCGTCGCTCAGGCAGCCAGCTATGTCGATGTGCTGGAACTGCCGGCCAAGCCGAGTGCCCTGGCCGTGCGCAGTCCCTTGCTGGACGTCACCCGTGCCGGTGAGCGTCTGGTTGCCGTTGGCCAACGTGGCCACATTCTTTATTCCGACGATGCCGGCGCGCAGTGGCAGCAGGCCGCCGTGCCGGTCAGCGCCGATCTGAATGCCGTGCATTTCCCCACTGCCGAGCAGGGCTGGGCGGTGGGCAACGATGGCGTGATCCTGCACAGCAATGACGCCGGCGCGACCTGGAGCAAGCAACTGGACGGCCGGGCGATCGGCGCTTTGCTGGTGCAGCATTACGGCGCGCTGGCCAGTGCCGAACCGGCCAGCGAGCAGTGGCCGCTGCTGGTCACCGAGGGCCAGCGGCTGGTCGAGGAGGGCGCGGACAAGCCGTTCCTCGACGTCTGGTTCGCCGATGAGCGGGTCGGTTACGCGGTCGGGGTGTTCAACCTGATCCTCGCTACCCGCGACGGCGGCCAGAGCTGGCAGCCCTTCCAGGATCGCACCGACAACCCGCAGGGTCTGCACCTCAATGCCATCGCCGCGACCGGCGACGCACTGTACATCGCCGGCGAACAGGGCCTGCTGCGCAAGTGGGATGCCAATCAGGAGCGCTTCGTCGCCGTCGACAGCCCCTACGAGGGTACCTTCTTCGGCGTTATCGGCCGGCCCGGCGAGGTGCTGGTCTACGGCCTACGCGGCCACGTGTTCCACAGCCGCGACGGCGGCCAGAGTTGGACGCAGCGCGATACCGAGCTGCAGGTCAGCGTCACCGCCGGCGTGCTCGATGACGGCGGCCGCTACCAGCTGTTCACCCAGGCCGGGCACCGCCTGCTGGCCGGCAACGAGCAGGCGGCCCTGCAGATACAGCCGCAGCAGGGCCAGTCGCCGGTGGCCGGCGCCGCGCTGGCCGGCGACGGCACGCTGGTGCTAGTGGGCGCCCGCGGCGTGCGCGCGCTGCCTGCCGAATAACAGAACAATTAGAGCGAGTACCCTGACATGGGCAACATGAAGCAAGACACCATGCCGGTGATCGCCGACCTGCGTGACTTCGACCCGCGCACCGGCAACCTGCTGGAGCGCGCGGTGTTCAACAACCGCATGCCTTTCATCCTGCTGATGGCGCTGATCACCCTGGTGCTGGGCTACATGGCGGTGACCCGCCTGGAACTGCGCCCCAGCTTCGAGAAGATGATTCCGCAGAGCCAGCCGTACATCCAGAACTACCTGGCAAACCGCGCCTCGCTGCGCGGCCTGGGCAACTCGGTGCGGGTGGTGGTGGAGAACACCGAGG
>JAKFEZ010000142.1:0-15689 GCA_036675435.1 Ramlibacter sp.
CATGTGCACCGCCGATGCGCCAGACAGCCCCGCACCCGACTGTGAGATGGTCTGCATCATCACGGTCGCTTCACTGATGCCCAGTCCGACGCCGCCATATTCCTGTGGCAGACAAACGCCGAGCCAGCCGCCGTCGGCTAGAGCGCGGTGCAGCTCATGCGGAAAGCCGCCCAGCCGGTCCCGTTCGAGCCAGTAGCTGTCGTCAAAGCGAGCGCAGATTTTGCCGATTGCTTCGCGTATCGCTTCATGTTCCTGGTTGTGGGCGAAATCCATGGTGGTGTTCCAGTGGACTCAAATCGCCAGACCGAGGCGTGTGCCTTGGTCAATGGCGCGCAAGGCGTCGAGTTCGGCGGCCAGCTCGGCGCCGCCGATGACATCGGGCGCCAGGCCGAGCGCGCGCAATTCGGCGACCAGCGCGTTCTCGCTGTCCTGGCCGGCGCAAATCACGATGGTGTCCACGTTCAGCGTCTGCGGTACACCGTTGACGCGCAGGTGCAGCCCGGCGTCATCGATGTGTTCATAGACGCATCCTGGCAGCGTGCGCAGGCCGCGCCGCGCCAGCTCGGCCTTGAGTGCCCAGCCAGTGGACATACCCAGACTGCGTCCAGGCTTTTCAGGTTTTCTCTGCAACAGGGTGACTTCGCGTGGCGCGCTGATTGGCTGTGCCGGTTTGAGGCCACCCGCAGCTGCGGGCGAGGTATCGACGCCCCATTCAGCGTAAAACTGCTCAAGCGCCTGAGGCGCGTTGGCAGCATTACCCTCATGCTCGTCATGCAGCAGGAAGGTGGCTACATCGAAACCGATGCCACCGGCGCCGATCACCGCGACCCGGCGGCCTGCCTGCACCCGACCCGACAGCAGATCGGCATAGCTCATCACTTTCGGGTGAGCCATGCCCAGGAGCTGCGGCAGGCGCGGGCGCACGCCGGTGGCTATCACGATGCGGTCGTAGTGACCGGCAGCTAGAGATGGGGCATCCGCCCGGCTGTTGAGCCTGAGCGTCACGCCATGCCGAGCCACGCCTTGCCTGAAATAGCGCAACAGTTCGTTGAACTCCTGCTTGCCCGGCACGGCCCGGGCCAGGTTTAACTGGCCGCCAATCTCGGGTCCAGCCTCGAACAGGGTGACCGCATGACCGCGTTCCGCCGCAGTCAGCGCGCAGGCCAGTCCGGCCGCGCCGGCACCGATCACCGCCACCTTGCGCTGCATGGCCCGTGACGGCATCAGCGAGAACTCCAGCTCGCGCCCGGCGCGTGGATTGACCAGACAGGTGGCGGGGCGGTCGGCGAAGATGTAGTCGAGACAGGCTTGGTTGCAGGCGATGCAGGTGTTGATCTCATCGGCGCGGCCCTGCGCCGCCTTGCGTACGAAGTCGGCATCGGCCAGGAAGGGGCGCGCCATCGACACCATATCGGCGTCACCGCTGGCCAGGATTTCTTCGGCCAGATCGGGCGTGTTGATCCGGTTGGAGACGATGACAGGAATCGTCACTGCTTGTTTGATGCGGGCCGCCGCAAAGCGCCACGCCGCGCGCGGCACCACGTAGGCAATGGTCGGGATGCGCGCTTCGTGCCAGCCGATGCCTGTATTGAGGATGTCAGCGCCTGCGGCCTGCACCGCCTGGGCGAGCTGGATGATGTCGTCAGCCGGGGCACCGCCCTCGACCAGATCGAGCGCCGAAACCCGATACATGAGCAGAAACTGCGACCCCAGGCGTTCGCGCGTGCGCCGCACGATCTCCACCGGCAGGCGATGACGATTTTCCATGCTGCCGCCAAATTCGTCGCTGCGGTTGTTCGTGCGCGTGACGGTGAACTGGTTGAGCAGGTAGCCCTCCGAGCCCATGATCTCGACGCCGTCGAAGCCGGCGCGTTGCGCCAGTTCGGCACAGCGTACATAGTCTTCCACCGTTTGCCAGACTTCGGCCGTGCTCAAGGCGCGAGGCGCGCGGGAGTTGATCGGGGAGGGGATGTCAGAAGCGCCCACTGGCCTGGCGACTTTTGCGTAGCGCCCTGTGTGCAGGATTTGCAGAATGATCTTGCCGCCCTCGGCGTGCACCGCCTGAGGGATCGGTCTGAGCACATCGGCTTGTGCCGTCGTGATAAGCAGGGGACCCGTTTCATCCAGCAGGCCATCCTGGCAGGGGGCATAGCCGCCCGTGACAATCAGGCCCGCGCCGCCGCGTGCGCGCTCGGCATAGAACAGGGACAGCCGGTCGATCGACCGGTCCAGCGACTCCAGACGTGTGTGCATCGATCCCATCAGCGTTCGGTTGCGAAGGGTGTGCGCGCCTACCTTCAGGACGGAGAGTAGCGTCGGAAAGAAAACAGTGGCTTCGGTGGACATGGGGAACGCCTCTTTAAAAATCTAACTAACACCTGTTCGATGATATCATGCGACAACGACCAGCCATGCAATTGGCGAGCACCTCAAATTCTTCGTCCGGATTGACGGTGTGATGCAGGCGGCGATTTCGACAACAGTCAGTCAGGAGATTTACCCATGATGTTCGACGATGACCAGATTGCGCTGCGTGACGTGGCGCGCCGCTTTGCACGAGAGAAGCTCAGGCCCGATTACCAGAAGCGCGAATCGCAACCTGGCATCGACCGGGCCTTGTTCAAGGAAATGGGTTCGCTCGGTCTGATCGGTGTTGATCTGCCCGAGGAATATGGCGGCTTGGGCCTCAGTGGCGTCACGGCCGGCATGATCACCGAGGAAATTGCCTATGGTGACTTCAACGTCAGCTACATGCAGCTGCTCAGTTCGCTGATGGGCGCCATCATCCATGCCAATGCGTCCCCCGAGCTGGCGCGCACCTGGAACAGCCGGATCGTGGCGGGCGAGGCCATCGTCGCGCTGGGTCTGACCGAACCACGGGGCGGCTCGGATGCCGCCAATCTGCAACTCAAGGCGCGTCGCGTGGGCGACGAGTACGTGCTTTCCGGCGAGAAAACCTCCATCACTTTTGCCGACCAGGCCGATGCCATGGTGTTGTTCGCACGCACCGGAAAGCCCGAGGATGTCGCACGAGGCATCAGCGCCTTCCTGGTCGATCTGAATCAGCCCGGCGTGCAACGCACGCGCTTCAACGATGTTGGTAGCAAGATCATCGGCCGTGGTTCGGTGTTTTTCGACGATGTGCGGGTGCCGGTCGAGAACCGGCTGGGCGAGGAGGGCAAAGGCTTCACGCAGGTGATGCAGGGCTTTGACTTCAGCCGCATCCTGATCGCGCTGCAGTGCGTGGCCGCCGCGCAGGCCTCGATCGACGAAGCCTGGGAATACGTGAAGGAACGCCAGACCTTTGGCGCGCCGCTGGCGCAGTACCAGGGCGTGAGCTTTCCCCTTGTCGAGTTCGAGACCCTGATCGCCGCTTGCCGCCAGCTCTGCTACCACGGCCTGGCCCTGCGCGATGCCGGTCAGCCGCACACCGCGGAAGCGGCCATGGTCAAGTGGATGGGCCCCAAGACCGCTTTTGACGCGATTCACCAGTGCCTGCTGACCTTTGGGCACTATGGCTGGTCGATGGACCTGCCTCACCAGCAGCGCCTGCGCGACGTGATGGGCCTGGAAATCGGCGACGGAACGGCGCAAATCATGAAGCTGATCGTTGCCCGCGAGCGCGTGGGACGCGCCGCCGTGCAGTACGCCAAGGAGAGCAAGAAATGATTCAGACATCCCCAGTGGAGATCAGCCGTGCCGGCGCCGTTGGAATTATCGAGTTAGCCCGCCCCGAAAAATTCAATTGCCTGTCGATGTCCGTTCATGCGGCCATCGAGGCCGCCATCGACGGATTCGAGAAATCCGACTCCGGTGTGCGCGCCATTCTGATCCGGGCGCAAGGCAAGCACTTCTGCACCGGCGCCGATCTGGATGAGGTGAAGTCGCTGCGTGGCGATCCAGCCAGGCTCAAGCACTTCATCAGCTATGGTCACAGCGTGCTCAAGCGCCTGGAACGCAGCGATTTGCCGGTGGTGGCGGCCTGCCAGGGTCTGACCCTGGCCGGTGGCAGCGAACTGATGCTGGCCTGCGACATCATCTTTGCGGCCAAGGACGCGCGCTTTGGCGACCAGCATGCCCAGTTCGGCCTGATTCCCGGGTGGGGCGGCAGCCAGCGCATGCCACGCATTGCGGGTCTGCGCCGTGGCCTGGACCTGTTCTTTTCGGCGCGCTGGATCGATGCCGCCACCGCCGAGCAGTGGGGGCTGGTGAACTATGTGGTCGAGCCTGAGCAGTTGGGTGAAGCGGCGCTGGCGTATTGCAGCAAGATCGCCACGCGCAGCCGCATCGGCATGGCCACCATGAAACGTTTGGCACGGCAAGGCATGGAGGGTTCGTCGGAGGTCGGTCTCCAGCTTGAGGAAGACCTGGCCAGCGCGGCTCTGCTCGATGACGACGTCAGCGAAGGTCTGGCGGCCTTCGAGGCACGCCGTACACCGGTGTTCAAGGCCTGAGCGGCTGAATGCTTTGTCTCGCGAATAGGCGCAATCACATATGACCATCCTTTCCTCCCGCATATCGACTTCCGACGACGAATTTCGGCTCAACCAAAAAGCCTACCAGGCCGTGATTGCGGACCTGCAAAGCCGTCGCCAACTGGCGCTGGCCGGAGGCCCCCCGAAAGCGCGGGAAAAACACCTGGCGCGCAACAAGATCCTGCCGCGCCATCGCGTCGAAGTGCTGCTCGATCCAGGTTCGCCTTTCCTAGAGGTCGGCATGCTTGCCGGCGAGGGCATGTACGACGGCGTGCCGCCGGGTGCCAGCATCATCACCGGCATCGGTCTGGTGCAGGGCCGTCCGTGCATGATCATTGCCAACGACGCCACCGTGAAGGGTGGCACCTACTACGGCATGACCTGCAAGAAGCATGTGCGGGCGCAGCAAATTGCCTGGGCACACCGCTTGCCCTGCATCACGCTGGTGGACAGCGGTGGCGCCTTCCTGCCTGAGATGGCCAACATCTTTCCCGATGTGGGGCAGTTCGGCAGCATTTTCAACAACCAGGTACGCATGTCGGCCGAGGGTATCCAGCAGATTGCCGTGGTGATGGGGCCTTGCACGGCGGGTGGCGCCTACATCCCGGCGCTGTGCGACGAGGCGGTGATTGTCAAGGAACAAGGCTATATGTACCTCGGTGGCCCCGAGTTGACCTTTGCCGCCACCGGCGAGACGGTGGATGCAGAGTCGCTGGGCGGCGCCAAGATGCACTGCAGCGTCAGCGGTGTCACTGATCATATTGCCGAAGATGACCGCCACGCGCTGGCCATCACGCGTGAAATCGTACGGGACCTGGGTGAGCAGCCCAAGCCACGCTGGACGCGTCAGCCGTCGGTGCCTCCGCGCTTCGATCCGCGCGAGATTTACGGCATCATCAGCCGCGACACCAAAATCCCGACCGACACGCGCGAGATTCTGGCGCGTTTCGTCGATGACAGCCGGTTCCAGGAATTCAAGCCGATGTACGGCGACACCCTGCTGACCGGCTTTGCTCGCATCCATGGCCACGAGGTTGGCATCCTGGCCAACCAGGGCGTGCTGTTCCCGGAAAGCGCGATGAAGGCGGCGCACTTCATCGATCTGTGCTGCCAGCGAGACATCCCTCTGCTGTTCATGGCCGACGTGACCGGCTTCATGGTCGGGCGCGCCGCCGAGCAGGCTGGCATTGCCAAAGCCGGGGCCAAGATGATCACGGCGATGGCCTCGGCCAACGTGCCCAAGTACACCATCATCATGGGCGCCTCTTACGGTGCAGGTTACCTGGCGATGTGTGGCCGCCCGTTCAACCCGACCGCGATGTTTGCTTGGCCGACCGGCCGCGCGGCCATCATGGGTCCGGATCAGGCCGCCACGGTGATGGCACTGGTGCGCAGACAGATCAACAAGACCGAGGGAAAAGAGTGGACGCCCGAGGAAGAAGAGGCGTTCAAGGCGCCGGTACGCAAGATTTACGAAGACTTCCAGCCTGCTGCGAACTTCTCCTCGAATTTGTGGGTGGACGGCATCATCGATCCGGTGGAAACACGCGACGCCATGGGACTGCTGCTCGACCTCGCATCCCGGACTGCCGCCAAACCGACGCCGTTCGGTGTCTTCCGTTTTTAACCAGGACGCCAGCCATGCAACGCATCCACACCGTCTTGATGACCCACTTCGCCGCAGGAGTTGGGCATGCTTAAGAAAGTCCTCATTGCCAACCGCGGCGAGATCGCCTGCCGCATTGCCCGCACCTGCCGCAAGCTCGGCCTGGAAGTGGCCACCGTGCATTCCAGTGCCGACCGGTTTGCCCGCCATGTGCGTGAGATCGGTGAATCGGTCGAACTCGGGGGCGCCGCGCCCAGCGAGAGTTATCTGAACATCGATGCCATCATCGCGGCGGCCCGGCGCGTGGGCGCCGACGCCGTGCATCCAGGCTATGGTTTCGTCTCGGAAAATGCGGCCTTTGTGCGCGCGCTTGATGCGGCTGGCTTGACCTTCATTGGACCCCGGGCCGACACCATTGAACGTGTCGGCGGCAAAGCCAGTGCCAAGCGCGAGGCAGCCCGCCTTGGCGTGCCGGTCATTCCCGGCAGCGAAGGCGGCATGACCGACCCGGCCGAAGTGCTGAATCTGGTGCGCGGCATGACGCTGCCGGTGCTGCTCAAGGCCGTGGCCGGCGGCGGCGGTCGCGGCATGGCGGTGGTCGAGACACTGGATGGCCTGGAAGGGCGCATCGAGAGCGCCATGCGCGAGGCCAAAAAGGCCTTCGGCAATGGCGAACTGATCGTCGAGCGCTACCTGCCGCATGTGCGCCACCTGGAGGTGCAGGTGGCCGGTGATGGTCAGGGCCACGCCATCCACCTGTTCGAGCGCGAGTGCACCTTGCAGCGGCGCCATCAAAAAGTGATCGAAGAAGCGCCGTCAAGCGGCCTCAGCCCGCGCCTGCGTGAAGCCATCCTGGCCGACGCGGTCAAGCTGGGCGCCGGCGTGAACTACCGCGGCCTGGGCACGGTGGAGTTTGTCGTCACGGGCGAGGAACATTATTTCCTGGAGGTCAATCCGCGCCTGCAAGTCGAGCACCCGGTGACCGAGGAAGTCACCGGCCTCGATCTGGTGGAGTTGCAACTGCGCATTGCCGCCACCGGCACCTTGCCGCTGGCGCAAGCCGACGTGCAGTGCAGCGGCCACGCCTTCGAGGCCCGTCTGTGCGCCGAAGATGCCGCTGCTGGCTTTTTGCCTGCCACTGGGCGGCTGCAGGTGGTCGATTTTTCGCGCTCTGGCGTGCGCATCGAATCCGGGGTGGACAGCGGTGACGAGATTTCGCCACACTACGACTCGATGATCGCCAAGCTCATCGCGCATGCGCCCGACCGCGACTCGGCGCGCCGGGCACTGGTGGCCGGTTTGCGCGAGAGCACCGTGATCGGCCTGGTTACCAACTTGGAATTCCTGCATGAACTGCTGGAATGGCCGGAAACCCGCGATGCCACATTCCACACCCGCCTGATCGACGAGCGCCATGCGCAGCGCGGCGGCGTTTTGGCGCCCGCCGCGCCGCCGGTTGAGCATCTGGCGGCCGCCGCGTTGCACTGGCTGGCGCAGCAGCGCGCCGAGTCGCCTGCGCTGGGCTGCTGGACCCTGTGGGACAACTTCACCGGCTGGCGCCTGAGCAGTGGGCCGATGCAGGCCGCACCCCAGCCGACCCTTGTGTTGAAGGCCGGCGCGGCGGAGTGGCCAGTGCGGTTTTCGATGCGCGATGACCAGGGCAGCAGTGCGCTGGTCATTGGCGAGCAGAAGGTGAGCGCCACGCTCCAGCCGCTCGCGGCCGGACGCTCCCTGCTGCAATGTGGCGGGCGGGCGCTGGAACTGACTATCCGGGGCGACGCGCGGCAGGTCGAGCTCGCCAGTGCGCTGGGCAGCAGCCTGTTCATGGCGCAACCCTATCTGGGGGGGGGCTCCGGTGATGCCGCCGCCAGCGGGCAACTGGGCGCGCCGATGATGGGCAAGGTGGTGGCGGTCAAGTCGGCAGTGGGTGATGCGCTGGCCATCGGACAGACCGTGATCGTGCTCGAATCGATGAAGATGGAGCTGCACGTCACGGCGCCGTTCGAAGGCAGCCTGAGCAGCCTGCGCTGCCGGGTCGGCGACATGGTTGAGCGCCACCAGGTGCTGGCCGAAGTCACCCCGGTTTGATCAAAGAAAGTGCAAGCGATGAGCAACTTGCCTGCCTCCGTCGAGTTTCATGAGGAGGGCCCGCGCGAGGGCTTCCAGATGGAGCCAAAAACCTATCCGCTGGCGGATCGCGCCGCGCTGATTGACGCTTTGAGCGTCTCGGGCCTGAGGCAGATCCAGGTGGCGTCCTTCGTCAGTCCGCGCGCGGTGCCGCAGATGGCCGACACGTCCGAATTGTTTGCCGCCATCACCAAGCGCCCTGGCGTCCGCTACACGGCGCTCTGGCTCAATGACAACGGGTTCGAGCGGGCGCGCGCCTGCGAACAGGTGGACCTGGACGGCAAGCTGATGTTCTACACCACCGAACCGTTTTCGCAGCGCAACAACAATTGCAGCGTGGCCGAGATGCGCGAACGCCAGCTCGGCTGGCTGGACCGTTACATCGCCCTGGGCATTCCGGTGGAGAAGGCCTACGTGATCACGGCCTTTGGCTGCAATCTCGGTGGCGCCGTGCCGCTGTCAGCCCTGACCGATCAGGTCCGCTGGCTGGTCGATGCCTGCGCCGACCGGCGTGTGCCGCTGCCGGCGGTCTACTTGGCCGACACCATGGGCTGGGCAAATCCCGAAGAGATCAAGCGCCGCGCCGGCGCGGTACGCGAAATCGTGCCGGAGGCCCGGATCGGCCTGCACCTGCACGACACGCGCGGCACCGGCGGTGCCAACGTCTATGCCGCCTTGCAAATGGGCGTGCGGCTGTTCGACAGTTCGGTCGCCGGTCTGGGCGGCTGTCCGTTCGCGGGTCACACGCACGGTGGCGCGGCCGGCAATATCTGCACCGAAGACATGGTGTTCATGTGCCAGGAACTGGGCATCGAGACCGGCATCGATTTAGAGGCGCTGATCGAGGCGTCCCTTCTGGCCGAACGCGTCATCGGCCGCACCCTGTCGGGCCATGTGATGCACAGCGGCTCGCTCAAGGGATTTCGCGCCGGCCAGCGAATGCAAGAGATTTGTGGGGCGGTGCGCTGAATCACATGACAAGGAGAAGGTCATTGGTCGAGTACAGGACAAGGTCATTCTTGTGACGGGCAGTGCGATGGGCATGGGCCAGGTCCACTGCGAGCTGCCTGTCGCGGACATGAACGCCGGGATTGGCGAAACCGTCGCGGCGGGCGTTCGCCAGCGCGGCGGAGTGGGACCGCATGTTCAACGTCAACGTGCGCTACCCCTTTTTCGGCACGCGGACGGGGGTGCCGACGATGAAGTAGGCAGGTGGTGGCTCGATCATCAACATCCTGTCTATCTACGGCCGTTAGGCGCACCCTGTGCCTATGGGGCTTCCAAGGGCGAGGTACGGCTGTTCAGTATGGCCAGCGCGCCCTATCTCGCCCCTTTCAATATTCGTGTCAATTCGGTTCACCTTGGCGCCATCGAGACGCCGATGACCAAGGACTTGTTGAGCGATCCGGCCGATCACAAATCGCTGCTCGGCACCACTCCAATTGGGCGGGCGGTGCAGCATCAGGAAGTGTCGGCGGTGGTGCTGTTCCGGGGCCTCCGATGAGTCGTCCACCGTCATGGGTGCCGAGTTGGTGGTCGATGGTGGCTACGCCGCGGTCTGACCGCGCTTCAAAGGACGAAACAGGATGTCCGTGATTCAAACGCTGGTCGATGTGCAAGGTCCGAGCTTCCGCGACAACCTTGCACACCACGCGGGCCAGATCGCTCTTCTGCGCGCACGCCTGGCCGAGGTGGCCACCGGCGGGCGCGACGCGCACATCCAGCGCCACCGCGAGCGCGGCAAGCTGCTGGTGCGCGAGCGCATCGACTTCATCGTCGATGACGGTAGTGCCTTCCTGGAACTCTCGCCGCTGGCGGCCTGGGATCAGTATGGCAACGAGGTGCCGGGTGCGGGCATCGTCACCGGCGTCGGGATGGTGGCCGGGCGGCCCTGCATGTTCATTGCCAACGATGCCACCGTCAAGGGCGGCTCGTTCTTCCATGAAACCGTTAAAAAACACATACGGGCGCAGGAGATTGCCCAGCGCCTGCGCCTGCCTTGCCTGTACCTGGTGGATTGCGGCGGCGCCTTTTTGCCGGAGCAGGACCGCGTGTTTCCCGACAAGGACCACTTCGGCAACAGCTTCCACCGCCAGTGCCGCATGTCGCAGGCTGGCCTGCCGCAGCTCTCGGCCGTGTTCGGCGGTTGCACCGCGGGCGGCGCCTACATTCCCGCGCTGTCGGACGAAGTGGTGATGGTGCGCGGTAACGCACGCATTCATCTGGGTGGCCCGTCCATCGTCAAGATCGCGATCAACGAAGTGGTAGACGGCGAAACCCTGGGCGGCGCGGAGATGCACAGCCGTGTCTCCGGTGTCAGCGACCACCTGGCCGAGGACGAGCATCAGGCGCTGGCCATGCTGCGTCAGATCGTCGCCAGCCTGCCGCCCGAGCCGCCCATGGTGCCGCCGCTGCCGCCCAGCGCACCACGTTACGACCCGATTGAGCTCGATGGCGTCGTACCGGTCGACCCCAAACAGCCCTACGACGCGCGCGAAATCATTGCGCGGCTGCTCGACGGCAGCGCTTTCCACGAGTTCAAACCGTTGTGGGGAGATACGCTGGTGACCGGCTTTGGCGCGATCCACGGCCAGCCGGTCGCCATCCTCGCCAACAACGGCGCGCTGCTGGCCGAGTCGGCTCTGAAGGGCGCGCATTTCATCGAACTGGCCAACCAGCGCGGAGTACCGCTGCTGTTTTTGCAGAACATCCCCGGCTTCATGGTTGGCACCGAGGCCGAGCGTGGCGGTATTGCCAAGCACAGCGCCAAGATGGTGTATGCCATGGCTTGCGCGCGCGTGCCCAAGCTCACGTTGGTGGTTGGCGGCTCTTATGGCGCCGGCAACTACGGCATGTGCGGCCGCGGCTTTGAGCCCGAATTCCTGTTCGCCTGGCCCAGTGCCAGAGTTGCCACGATGAGCGCCGACATTGCTAGCAACGTGATGGTCGAGCTGGCGCGCTCTAACCTGCGCGGCCCGGCTGATGAGGCGCGGCTGCTGGATATCGAACGCAAGGTACGCGAGCAGTACGCGCGCCAGAGCGATCCCTATTACGCCACCTCCCGGCTGTGGGACGACGGTCTGATCGAACCCTCGGCCTCGCGCGACGTGCTGGGCCTGGCGCTGGCGCTGGCGGCGCGCCGTGCGTTGCCGAGTACGGCAACCCCTGTTTACCGCATGTAAGAGAACCTCTATGAACACCCCCACCTACGAGACCCTGCAACTGGTCGTCGACGCGCGCGGCGTGGCCCGCCTCACGCTCAACCGCCCCGACACTCATAACGCGCTCAACGCCACCCTGATCAGCGAGTTGCGCCGTGCCGTCGATTGGCTGGCCGTAGCGCCGGGCGTGCGCGCGGTGGTGCTCACCGGCACCGGCAAGACCTTTTGCGCCGGTGGTGACCTGGGCTGGATGCAGGACAACATGAAAAAGAGTCGGACCGAGCGCGTGGGCGAAAGCGGCGATCTGGCGCTCATGCTGCGCGCCCTGAACGAGCTGCCTATGCCCGTCATTGGCCGCATCAATGGCCCCGCGTATGGCGGCGGCGTCGGACTGATTTCGGTCTGCGACATCACGATCGCGGTCGATACGGGTGTCTACTCGCTGACAGAGGTGCGCCTGGGCCTGCTGCCGGCCAACATCGCGCCATACGTCGTGGCGCGCATGGGTGAAGCCAACGCCCGGCGCACCTTCCTCACGGCGCGCCGCATGAGCGCCGCAGAGGCCCAGCGTCTGGGCCTGCTCTCAGAAGTGGTGGCGGCCGATCGGCTCGACGCGGCCATTGAACGCGAACTCGCCGACCTGCTGCAGTGCGCGCCCGGTGCGGTGGCGGCCACCAAGAAACTGGTGGCCTATGTGCAGGCGCACGACCTGCCCACCAACATGATCTACACCGCCGACAAGTTGGCCGACGCCTGGGAAACCGAAGAAGGGCGCGACGGCATCGCCGCCTTTTTTGGCAAGCGGCTGCCAGCGTGGCGGCAGGCCTGAGTGTTGGCATGAAGGCGTGCGACTGATGTTTGACACCCTGCTGATTGCCAATCGCGGGGAGATCGCCTGCCGCATCGCCCGCACCGCGCGCCGCATGGGCTTGCGCACGGTGGCGGTCTATTCCGACGCCGACCGCGAGGCGCTGCACGTGGCCCTGTGCGATACGGCCGTGCGCATCGGAGCGCCGGAGGCCGCGCGCAGCTACCTTGATGCCGCTGCCATCGTGGCCGCGGCGCGTGCCGCCGGTGCGCAGGCCATCCATCCGGGCTACGGCTTTTTGTCGGAAAGCCTGGCCCTGATTGACGCCTGCGAAGCCGTCGGGCTCATTTTTGTGGGCCCCTCGCGCGAAGCGATTCGGCGCATGGGCTCGAAGATCGAATCCAAGCGCATCGCGCTCGGAGCCGGCGTGCCGGTGGTGCCGGGCTACCACGCCGACGACCAGGACTCTGCGGTCTTGCAGGCGGCGGCCGGGGGCATCGGCTACCCGGTGCTGATCAAGGCCTCGGCCGGCGGCGGCGGCAAGGGCATGCGGGTGGTGCGCAGCGCGGCTGACTTCTCGGCCGCGCTGGATACCGTGCGACGCGAAGCGAAGGCTTCGTTCGGCGACGACCGCGTGCTGCTGGAACGCTACCTCGACGAGCCACGCCACCTCGAAGTGCAGTTGCTGGGCGACAAGCACGGGCATCTGGTCCATTTGTTCGAGCGCGAATGTTCGATCCAGCGCAACCACCAGAAAGTGATTGAGGAAGCGCCCGCGCCACACCTGCCTCCCGCCGTGCGCGAGGCCCTGTTTTCGCACGCGCTGACGATCGGGCACGCCATCGGCTACGACAGCACCGGCACCATCGAGTTCATCCACGACAGCCGCAGCGGCGACACCTTCTTCCTGGAAATGAACACCCGGCTGCAGGTCGAGCACCCGGTGACCGAGTTGACGGTCGGTATCGATTTGGTCGAATGGCAGCTGCGGGTGGCCACTGGTGAGCCGCTCGGCTTCGCCCAGCCGGACCTGACGCAGCGCGGCTGCGCGATCGAGGCGCGTGTCTGCGCGGAGAATCCGGCGGCGGGTTTCGCGCCCGAGATCGGCGCCCTGATCGACTACCGCGAGCCGCGCGGCGAGGGCGTTCGGGTCGACAGCGGCATGCGCAACGGCAGTCACGTTACGCCTTATTACGACTCCATGCTGGCCAAGGTAATTGCCCATGCCGACGACCGGCCGACCGCCGCACGGCGGCTCGCCACGGCATTGGACGACACGGTGCTGCTCGGCGTGCACAGCAACCTCGGTTTTCTGACCGATCTGCTGCGCCATGACCACTTCGCGCAAGTACTCACCACACATTACATCGAACGCGCCTTTCCCACAGGCTGGCAGCCGCGCACGGACGATGGGTTGGCCATCGCGGCTGCCGCCGTGCACGGCGTGCTGATCAAACAGGCGACGGCCGGGCACTCGGCCTGGCAGTCGCTCGGGGCCTGGCGCGCGGCCGGCGCTGGGAGTGGCACTGGCAGCACACAGGTGCTGCTCGAAGACGAGCAGCGCTGCGTGCATGAAGTCAGCGTCTCGCCGCAGGGTGGCAGCTGGCGTGTGTGCGTCGGCGATCGGGAGTTGACCCTGGCGGCGGTGTTGGCCGGCGACACCCTGGCGTTGCAGCGCGACGGCCTGACGGTTCGCTTCACGGTGGCGGTGGAGCAGCACGCCAAGCAAGGCGAACGCGTGTGGCTCTCTGGCCCGAGCGGCACGTGGGCCTGGCGCCGGCTCGATCGCTGGCAGCGCGCACTCAAGGGCGCGGCGGGTGCCGATGAGCTGGGCGGCAATCTCCTGCTCGCCCCCATGCCCGGTCTGGTGACGCAGGTGCAGGTCAGTGTAGGCATGAGTGTGAACGCGGGCGACACGCTGGTGCAGATGGAAGCGATGAAGATGGTGCATACGCTGAGCGCGGTCGCGCCGGGACGTGTCGCCGAGCTGCGCTGCCGCGTCGGCGACGCGGTGCGCGGTGGTGACGTGCTGGTGATCATGGAAACAAAGGAATCCGGGGAAAAGCAATGAACGAACCGATTTATTTTGACGAGCAACACCGGCAGTTTCGCGACAACCTGCGCCGCTTTGTCGAGCAGGAAGTGGTGCCGCACGCCGCGCTCTGGGAGGATGAGGGCATGGTGCCGCGCGCGCTGCTGCGCAAAATGGGCGAACTGGGCTATCTGGGCATACGCTACGAAGAAAAGTACGGCGGCTCGAAACTCGACACCGTGTACAGCGCCATCCTGGCCGAAGAACTCGGCCGTTCCACTTACGGCGGCTTCGCCGTGACGGTGATGGTGCACACCGACATGGCCTCGCCGCACCTGGCCAACTTTGGCACGCCAGAGCAGCTCGCACGCTACCTGCCGCCCATCATCGGTGGCGAGAAGATCTGCGCTGTGGCGGTCACCGAGCCCGATGCCGGCTCCGACGTGGCCGGCATCCGCACACGCGCGGTGCGCGACGGTGAGCACTGGGTCATCAACGGAAGCAAGATGTTCATCACCAACGGCGTGCATGGCGACGTGTACTTTGTCGCCGCCAAGACCGATCCGAGCGCCAAGGGTTCGCGCGGTATCTCGATCTTCATCGTCGAGAAGGGCACCCCGGGTTTTCGGGTCGGGCGTGCGCTCAACAAGAGCGGCTGGCTGTGCAGCGACACCGCCGAGCTGGTGTTCGAGGACTGCCGCGTGCCGTCCGCCAACCTGCTGGGCGAAGAGAACAAGGGCTTCTACCAGATCATGCGCAACTTCCAGAACGAGCGCATGGTGCTAGGTGCGCAGGTGATGGGCGAGGCCGCACGCGCGATCGAGCTGACGCTGGCCTATGTGCGCGAGCGCAAGGCCTTCGGCGCCACGCTGTGGGACAAGCAGGCGATTCGCCAGCGCATGGCCATGCGGGCAGCGCAGGTGGCGGCGGCCCGCCAGTTGGTTTACCACGCGGCCTGGCTGGACGCGCAGGGGCGCGACTGCGTCAAGGAGGTGTCGATGGTCAAGGCGCTGTGCGGCGAGCTGGTCAACGATGTGGTCTATGACTGCCAGCAGTTCCACGGCGGCTTCGGCTACATGCGCGAGGCCGCGATCGAGCGTATGGTGCGCGACGCACGCGTCCAAGCTATCGGTGGCGGTGCCACCGAGGTCATGCTCGAAGAAGTGGCGAAACGGTTGTGAACATGAGCACCTCTCGAGCTACTTCAGTCATTGACGGGTTGGTCGAGCTGCCTCTGAAGGAGGTCCTGCCCGGCATCCTGATGTTCACGCTGCCGGTGGACTATGGCATCGACCACGTCAACATCTACCTGATTCGCGACAGCGAGGGTTGGTGCCTATTCGACACGGGTGCCGATTGCAAGGCGGCCCGGGCCTTGTGGCTGCGCGCATTGGCGGGTCCGCTGGCGGCTGGCTTGACGCGCATCATCGTCTCGCACCACCACCCCGACCACCTCGGGCTGGCGGTGTGGCTGCACGAG
>JAKFEZ010000193.1:0-15618 GCA_036675435.1 Ramlibacter sp.
GCGCCAGGCATTCTTCTGGTCGGTGGTGTCCTTGAAGCTGGTGATGTAGATGGTCCTGTCGCCGTCCTCCGCGAGCGACACCGTGACGTCGACATTGCGCAGTCCGCCGTTCTTGTGGCGGTAACGGGTCGCGAAGTTCATCGGCTTGCCCGTGCTGTGCAGCTGCGCATCCAGCGGAGCCACGTTCTGGGCCGAGAAGTAGATGTCGAGGTCGTCGATGCGCAACAGGGTGAGCTCCTGCGAGCTGCGGCCCAGCATCTCGCAGGCGGCCTGGTTGGCATAGGTGACGCAGCGGCTTTGCCGGTCCACCCACATCATGGGTCCCGAGCTTTCGACGACGACGTGATTGAACATCATCTTCTGCTCGAACTGGACCCGCTGGGTTACGTCGCGATAGTTGATGACCTTGCCGACGGTGCGGCCCAGCACGACCTGGGGCGTGACGTACCGCTCGAAAATGCGCCCGTCCTTGAGCTCGATGATGCCGAAATCCTCGGCCGATCGATCGCGCGACCTGATCTGCGCGATGAACAACTCGGGCTCGAGCACCTGCACCGCCTGCATGGCGATCAGCTCCTCCTCGCTCATGCTGCTCAAGGCGTCTTCCGGCAGTCCCCACATTTCCACCAAGCCGATGTTGTAGTGCATCGATTTCGGCTCGAATTGAATCGCCAGCACCCCGTCCGTGGTGGAGTCGAGTGTGGTGTAGAGCATCGCTATGGCGGACCGGGCGCCTTCCAGCTCTCGGGTGCGTGCCTCGAGCGCGGCCTGCGTTTCGTCCAGCCTCGCCTGCAGGGCGCCGATATCGGCATGTGGCAAGTTGTCACGCTTCATGCCCATCTCCTGGTTGGGGGTGCGATGCGGCTAGTGCAGGCGATCGGCCATCTCGCGCAACTCCACTGCCGCTGCCGCGCGCTCGGCCGAGGGCAGGCGGTCGAGGTCGATCAGCACCCGCATACCCAGGCGCTCCCACTGGAACACCTTGCGCGCGGTGGACTGGACCTCGGCCTCCTCGCGCACCGCGTAGGCCGTGATGGGTTCGTTGAAGCCCTTGGCCATCAGCGGCTGCTGCTCGGCCGCCACGATCTCGTCGCGCACCAGGGCGTAGGTTTCCTTGGAGATCAGGATGCCGCCGGGGTCTGCCGCCTGTTCCAGCCGGGCGGCCATGTTCACCTCGGAGCCGATGATGGTGTAGTCCATGCGCAGGTCGCTGCCGAAATTGCCCACGTCGCAGTAGCCGGTGTTGATGCCCATTCGCACCTGGAAAGTCTTGTCGGAGCCCATTTCGCGCCACAGGATCTGCAGCTCGGACATGCGGCGCTGCATGGCCAAGGCCATCTTCACGCACTGCAGCGCGTCCTCCTTGACGCCCCGGCTCTCCGGGTCGCCGAAGAAGATCACCATCGCGTCACCGATGAACTTGTCGAGCGTGCCGCCATATTCCTGCGCGATCTTGGACATCTCGGAAAAGTAGCTGTTGAGCAGGAAGGTGATGTCCTCGGGCTGCCACTTGGCAGTAGAAGCGGTGAAGTCCTTGATGTCCGAGAAGAAAACAGTCAGCTTCTTGCGCTGGGTGCGAATCTCCGCGTCGCGCGATCCGTCGAAGAGCGACTTGTAGACTTGCGGCGCCAGGTAGCGGCCGAGCTTTTCGGAGAGCGCCTGCAGCCGCCGCGCGTTGGCGCTGCGCTCCAGATGCGTGTTGACGCGGGCCAGCACCACCGGCGGGCTGATCGGCTTGGTGATGTAGTCGACCGCGCCGAGATCCAGGCCGAACTGCTCCTCCTCGATGCTGGTCAGCGCTGTCAGGAAGATCACCGGAATGCCGGCCGTGGCCGCGTTCTGCCGCAGCCGACGCATCACTTCGTAGCCATCCATCTCCGGCATCATGATGTCCAGCAGGATCAGCTCGGGCGGCGAGGCCGACTGCGCGGCTTCCAGCGCCTCGGCGCCGCTCGATGCCGTCGCCACTTCGTAGGCGTCCTCGAGCAGAGCGCTCATCAGGAACAGGTTGTCGGGCGTGTCGTCCACCACGAGAACCTTGAATTTGCGGTCGATCGGCTTGCTGGTTTCCATGTGCGCTTTCGTTCGGTCTTGTCGGCGTCGCCCGATGAAGCAGCGACAGATGGATAAGACCACCCGGGGCCCGGGCAGGGCTACGAAAAAACCTCGACAAGGCTAGGCAATTTGCTGTCCGCCAAAAGGTTTACGTCGTCTTACTCCCCCGGCGATGTGTTGCAGGTGAAGCTTGTCCGGACTAAACTGTACAAAAATACAGTTAACCAGCCACCATGGACGAAACGCGAATTCCCCTTTCGGCACTCAAAGGCCGCGGCGCGGTCACGCGCCTGGCGCACCGCTTCGAGCGCGATGCGAGGGGGGCCTTCGACGACGGCTGGGACACTCTCCAGACGGGGACCGAGCCGGCGGCGCCGCCGGCCACCGAGGTGATCTGGGAGGATGCACGCAGTATCGTCAGCAGCAATGAGTCGCCCGATGTCTATTTCGACCGCTCCATCAACCCGTACCGCGGCTGCGAGCACGGCTGCATCTACTGCTATGCGCGCCCGACGCACAGCTACCTGGGCATGTCGCCGGGCCTGGATTTCGAGACCCGCATCGTCGCCAAGCGAAACATCGTCCCGGTGCTGCGCAGCGAATTGTCGAAGGCCGCTTATGAGCCGCGCATGATCGCCATCGGCACCGCCACCGACTGCTACCAGCCCATCGAGCGAGAGCTGCGCCTGACGCGATCGGTCATCGAGCTGATGCACGAGACGCGGCATGCCTTCTCCCTGGTGACCAAGTCCAGCGGGGTCGAGCGCGACCTGGACCTGATCGCACCCATGGCGGCCCAGCGGCTGGCGGCCGTGTACGTGACCATCACCACGCTTGACGGCGACCTGGCGCGCAAGCTCGAACCTCGCGCCGCCGCGCCGCACCGCCGGTTGCGCATTCTTCGAACATTGGCAGAGCATGGCGTGCCGTGCGGCGTCAGCCTGGCGCCGCAAATTCCCTTTTTGACCGACGACATGGAGCAGGTGCTGGAGGCCGCGTGGGACGCGGGCGCGCGCACCGCCTTCTATCACGTGCTGCGACTGCCCTGGGAGGTCAGCCCGCTGTTCAGGCAATGGCTGGAACTGCACTATCCGCAGCGGGCCGAGCGTGTCATGGCGCGCATCCACGACATGCGTGGCGGCAAAGACTACGACAGCGATTTCGCTACGCGCATGAAGGGCAGCGGGATCTGGGCCGAGCTGATAGCTCAGAGGTTCCGCAAGACCTGCGCGCGGCTGGGTTTCAATCGCGAACGCATCGAGATGGATACCCAGCTGTTTCGCCGGCCCGGCACGCCGGGGCAGGGCTACCTGTTCTAGCCTGGCGACTGCGCGGGCAAGACCCGCAACCCGCCTTGCGCCAAGCGTTGCCGCGTCAGGCGCTGAAGAATCCCTTCAGCTTGTCGGCCCAGCTCTCCTCGGAGGGCGAGTGCTTGGGGCCACCCTTCTTCAAGGAATCGTCCAGCTCCTTGAGCAGCTTGCGCTGGTGCTCGCTCAGCTTGACGGGCGTTTCCACCGCGATGTGGCAATACAGATCGCCCGGATAACTGGAGCGCACGCCCTTGATGCCCTTGCCCCGCAGTCGGAACTGCTTGCCGGCCTGGGTGCCCTCGGGGATGTCGATGGCGGCTTTGCCTTGCAGCGTCGGCACTTCGATCTCGCCGCCCAGGGCCGCCCGCGTGAAGCTGATCGGCACGACGCAATGCAGATCGTCGCCGTCGCGCTCGAAGATATCGTGCTTCTTCAGGCGGATCTCGATGTACAGGTCGCCCGGCGGGCCGCCGTTGGTGCCCGGCTCGCCGTTGCCGGCGCTGCGGATGCGCATGCCGTCGTCGATGCCCGCCGGAATCTTCACTTCGAGGGTCTTCTGCTTCTTGACGCGGCCCTGGCCGTGACAGGTGATGCAGGGCTCGGGAATGATCTTGCCCGACCCGCGGCAATGCGGGCAGGTCTGCTGCACGCTGAAGAAGCCCTGGCGCATCTGCACCACGCCCTGGCCGTTGCAGGTGGTGCAGGTCTTGGCCTGGGTGCCGGGCTTGGCGCCGGTGCCGTGGCACGTGTCGCAGCCCTCCCACGAGGGAATGCGGATCTGCGCTTCCTTGCCCAGCGCGGCTTCCTCGAGGGTGACCTCCATGGCGTACGACAGGTCGCTGCCGCGATAGACCTGTCGACCGCGCCCGCCGCCACCACCGGCGCGTTGCTGCTGCTGCTGGCCAAAGATGTCGCCGAAGATGTCGCCGAAAGCCTCGGCGAATCCGCCGAAGCCTTCAGCGCCCGGGCCGCCGGCCCCGCGCATGTTCGGGTCGACCCCGGCATGGCCGTACTGGTCGTAGGCGGCCCGCTTGTCGCTGTCCGACAGCATCTCGTAGGCCTCCTTGGCCTCCTTGAACTTGGCTTCGGCCCCCTTGTCCTCCCCCTGGTTGCGGTCAGGGTGATGCTTCATCGCCATCTTGCGATAAGCCTTCTTGATTTCGTCGTCCGAGGCGTTCTTGGGAACGCCCAGCGTCTCGTAATAGTCTCTTTTGGTGGCCATGCTCTATTGGAACTCAAAGGGGCTGGGCCCCTCGAGAAGTTCAGCCCTTCTTGACTTCCTTGACCTCGGCATCGACGACGTTGTCGTCACCGGCGGAGGGCGAAGCGGCTTCGCCCGCGCCGCCGGCACTGTCGCCGCCGCCGGCCGCCTGCTGCGCCGCCTGCATGTCGGCGTACATCTTCTCGCCGAGCTTCTGGCTTGCCGTCATCAGCGCACTGGTTTTTTCCTCGATGGCCGCCTTGTCCTCGCCCTTCAGGGCTTCCTCGGCATCCTTCAGCGCCGCCTCGATCTTTTCCTTCTCGCCGGCATCGAGCTTGTCGCCGTGCTCGGTGAGGCTCTTGCGCACGCTATGCACCATGGCCTCGCCCTGGTTCCTGGCCTGCACGATCTCGAGCTTCTTCTTGTCCTCGGCGGCGTTGAGCTCGGCGTCCTTCACCATCTTCTGGATCTCCTCTTCGGAGATGCCGGAATTGGCCTTGATGGTGATCTTGTTTTCCTTGCCCGTGGCCTTGTCCTTGGCGCCCACGTGCAGGATGCCGTTGGCGTCGATGTCGAAGCTCACCTCGATCTGCGGCAGCCCGCGCGGCGCCGGCGGGATGCCTTCCAGGTTGAACTCGCCCAGCAGCTTGTTGCCCGTGGCGATGTCGCGCTCGCCCTGGAACACCTTGATCGTCACGGCCGGCTGGTTGTCGTCGGCGGTGGAGAAGGTCTGCGCGAACTTGGTCGGGATGGTCGTGTTCTTGGTGATCATCTTGGTCATCACGCCGCCCAGCGTCTCGATGCCCAGCGACAGCGGGGTCACGTCGAGCAGCAGCACGTCCTTGCGCTCGCCGCCCAGCACCTGGCCCTGGATCGCGGCGCCAACGGCCACGGCTTCGTCGGGGTTTACGTCCTTGCGCGGCTCCTTGCCGAACAGCTCCTTGACCTTTTCCTGCACCTTGGGCATGCGGGTCTGGCCGCCCACCAGGATGACGTCGTGGATGTCGGAGAACGACACGCCGGCGTCCTTGATGGCGGTGCGGCAGGGTGCGATCGTGCGCTCGACCAGTTCCTCGACCAGCGACTCGAGCTTGGCCCGCGTGAGCTTGATGTTCAGGTGCCTCGGGCCGTTGGCGTCGGCCGTGATGTAGGGCAGGTTGATGTCGGTCTGCGAGTTGCTGGACAGCTCGACCTTGGCCTTTTCCGCGGCTTCCTTCAGGCGCTGCAGGGCCAGCACATCCTTGGACAGGTCGACGCCTTGCTCTTTCTTGAACTCGGCAATGATGTAGTCGATGATGCGCTGGTCGAAGTCTTCGCCGCCCAGGAAGGTGTCGCCGTTGGTGGACAGCACCTCGAACTGCTTTTCGCCGTCGACATCGGCAATCTCGATGATCGAGATGTCGAACGTGCCGCCGCCCAGGTCATACACGGCGATCTTGCGGTCGCCCTTTTCCTGCTTGTCCAGGCCGAAGGCCAGCGCCGCCGCCGTGGGCTCGTTGATGATGCGCTTGACGTCCAGGCCGGCGATGCGGCCGGCGTCCTTGGTGGCCTGGCGCTGGCTGTCGTTGAAATAGGCCGGCACCGTGATCACGGCTTCGGTCACGGCCTCGCCCAGGTAGTCCTCGGCGGTCTTCTTCATCTTGCGCAGAATCTCGGCGGAGATTTGCGGCGGCGCCAGCTTCTTGCTGCGCACGCTGACCCAGGCGTCGCCGTTGTCGGCCTTGACGATCTCATAGGGCATGAGGTGGATGTCCTTCTGGACTTCCTTTTCGTCGAACTTGCGGCCGATCAGGCGCTTGACGGCGTAGATGGTGTTCTTGGCGTTGGTGACCGCCTGGCGCTTGGCCGAGGCGCCCACCAGGATCTCGCCGTCTTCCTGGTACGCCACGATCGACGGCGTGGTGCGCGCGCCTTCGCTGTTCTCGATGACCTTGGGCGTGTTGCCCTCCATGATGGCGACGCACGAGTTCGTGGTGCCCAGGTCGATGCCGATGATTCTTCCCATGTTCTTTCTCCTTGCTTGCGGCCCTCGGGCCAATTCAGATTCGATGTGAGTTACTTGTGGATAAGTTGTGATGTTTCAAGCGGGCCGGCACGTCCTACCGGGACGCGGACACCGTGACCAGCGCTGGGCGCAGCACGCGGTCGGCGATCAGATAGCCCTTTTGCAGCACGCTCACCACGGTGTTGGCTTCCTGTGTGGAATCGGGGGGCAAGGGCACGACCGAAATGGCTTGGTGCTGGTGCGGGTCGAACCGGCCGCCGGCCGGGGGATTGATCTCGACCACCTTGTTGCGCTCCAGGGCGCCCTTGAGCTGGCGCAGCGTGACTTCGGTGCCTTCACGAATCTGCTCGGGCGTGGCGTCCTTGACGGCCAGACCGGCCTCCAGGCTGTCGACGACCGGCAGCATGCTCTCGGCGAAACTTTCCACCGCGAACTTCCGTGCTTTCGACATCTCGTCTTCGGCGCGGCGCCGCGTGTTCTGCATGTCCGCCTGCGCGCGCAGAAACTGTTCGGCCAGCTCGGCGTTCTTGGCCTGCAGCGCCATCAGTTCGGCCTGGGTCTGGCTGAGGGTGCCTGCATCGTCGGCCGCCTGGGCGGCTTCGACTTCTTCCGGGCTGCGATCGGGAGGCAAGGGCTCGAGGGTGGGTTCGATGCGAGTCGGTTCTGAGGACATTGTTTCTTAGCTGAAAATGAGGGCTGCGATGCAGCTTGGGGTCCGAAAGGCCTTTTCAAGGCCAGGGACAGCCACTTCTATGGCGAAAATTCGTCCGGCAGTGCGGCCGCCCAGCTTTCGGCCCATCGGTTCAGCGGCTTCAGGCGCTTGATGAGCTCCAGGCCCTGGGGCGTCAGCTGATAGCCGCCCGTCCCCAGCTCGACCAGCCGGGCGTCGCGCATTTCCCGCAGCCGGGTGTTCAGGACCGATGGCGACATCCCGTCGGCGCTGGCCTGCAGCAGCCGGAAGCTCTGTGGATGGCCATCCCGCAGTTCCCACAACAGGCGCAAGGCGCCGCGCCGGCCCAGCAGGTCCAGCAGCGCCATGACCGGACGGCCGGTGCGCGAGCCCCGCACGGCCCGGCGCGGCAGGGGCGCAGGTGAATTCATGGCTGTAGATTGTAGAGCCGGCCTTTGTCCCATGGGTGACTGACGCTACGCTATACGTAGCACTAAGGTGACCGACGGCTACTGATTCAGTAGCGCTTCACTGCAATCTGCTTGACCAACCTGGAGATCGACATGAATACTCTTCCTCCGCGCCTGCTACCGCTGTCGCCGCCTTATTCGCCCGAGCTGCAGGCCTTGCTGACCCGGATGACGCCGCCCGGCGCGCCGGACATCCTGGCGCTGTTTCGTGTGCTCGCCCACAATCCGCCGCTGGCCGAACGCATGACGGGCTGGGGTGGCTACCTGCTGAGCCGCAAGGCCAGCCTCTCGCTGCGCGACCGCGAAGTGGTGATCGACCGCGTCTGCGCCCGTTGCCAGGCCGAATACGAATGGGGCGTTCACGTCGCCGCGTTCGCGCCGGCTGCGGGTTTCAGCCCCGAACAGATCACGGCCATCGCAGACCCGGATGCCGATGACAGCAGCTTGACGCAGCGCGACCGGCTGCTGGTGCAGCTCGTCGACGAACTGGAGGAAACGGCCAAGGTCAGCGACGCGCTATGGGCGCAACTGGCCGCGACGTGGTCGCCCGAGCAGCTGATCGAATTGCTGATGCTCGCCGGTTGGTACCGCGCGATCAGCTACGTCTGCAACGCCACCCGGGTGCCCCTCGAGACATGGGCGCCTCGATTGCCCGTTCAGTGAGCGTCGAGCAGTTCCACGTCGAACTTCAGGGTGGCATTGGGCGGAATCACGCCGCCGGCGCCGCGCGCACCGTAGCCGAGCTGCGGCGGAATGATGAGGGTGCGCTTGCCACCGATCTTCATGCCGGCGACGCCTTCATCCCAGCCCTTGATCACCATGCCGGCGCCCAGCGAAAAAGCGAAAGGATCGTTGCGATCGACGCTGGAATCGAACTTGGCGCCTTGCTGGCCGTCGTTGAAAAGCCAGCCGGTGTAGTGCACGTGAACATGCTGCCCGGGCTTGGCCTCGGCGCCGCCGCCCACGGTGGTGTCTTCGTACTGCAGGCCGGAAGGAGTGGTGTTCATGGGATGTCCTTTGCTTTGAATGTGGAGAGGGCGGCCTCAGCGCCGGCTGTTTCGCCGGGCCAGGTCGCGCATCAGCGCGCCTGTGCCGTACGTCCAGGGCGCTACCTTGTCGGTGGTGTTGACCCGATTCACCAGTGTACCCAGGCGCGGTGTCGCCACCGTAACGATGTCCCCGACCTCGTGGGTGAAGCCCAGGCCGGGACCATGGCGGTCCTGGGTGGGCGCGAACATGGTGCCCAGGAACAGCATGAAGCCATCCGGGTACTGGTGGTTGGCGCCAATGGCCTGGCCGACGAGATCGAGCGGGTCGCGGCTGATCTTCGCGAGCGAACTGGCGCCGCGCATGACGAAGCCGTCGGCGCCGGACACCTCCATGGCCAGGTCGCAGCCGCGCACGTCGTCCATGCCGAAGCCGGCATCGAACAAGCGGATGAAGGGGCCGATCGCGCAGCTCGCGTTGTTGTCCTTGGCCTTGCCCAGCAGCAGCGCGCTGCGGCCTTCGAAGTCGCGCAGGTTGACGTCGTTGCCCAGCGCGGCGCCCATCACCTCGCCACGGCTGTTCACCGCCAGCACGATTTCAGGCTCTGGGTTGTTCCAGGCGCTGGCCGGATGGATACCTACTTCGGCCCCCGTGCCCACTGCGCTCATCGGCTGCGACTTGGTGAAGATTTCGGCGTCCGGGCCGATGCCCACTTCGAGGTATTGCGACCACAGGCCCTGCGCGATCAGCACCTCCTTGAGCCGCGCCGCCTCGGCGGAGCCAGGCCGAACCGCGCCGAGGTTGTCGCCGATCACTTCGACCACGGCGCGGCGCACGGCTTCGGCACGCGACGCGTCGCCGCGCGCCTGCTCCTCGATCACGCGTTCGAGCATCGACGAGACGAACGTCACGCCCGCCGCCTTGATCGCCTGCAAGTCGCAGGGCGCCAGCAGGAAAGGCGCAGCCGGGTTCCGAGCGCCGCAGGCGCTGTTGGCGAGCAATTCGCGCACCGGGCCGATGCGCGCGCCGGTGGCGCCGCGTAGCGACGAGGCCAGGTCGGGCGTCTCCAGCAACTCGCTGCAGGTCAGGGCAAGGGACGAAACGTCATGGACGCTGCCATCGCGCACCACCACCGGAACCGGTCCTATGCCGGGCAACTGGGCGCGGCCGACCAGCAAGGCAGCATCGGCGTCCGCGGGCAGGGCCGCGGCGACTTCCAAATGCAATTTCATGGCGCTATTTTCTTCCTGGCCTGGTTCGTCACCCATTTGGCGGCGAACGCGGGCAGTTCGTTCATTCGCTTGAGCAGGTCCGAGCCCGAAGGCGTGACGACGTAGCCGTCGCTGCCGTGATTGACCAGGCCTGCCTCGCGCAATTCCTTGATGCGGGTGTTCAAGGTGTTGGGGGTGATGCCGCCGACGCTGTCTTGCAGCAGGCGAAACGTTTGCGCATGGCCATCCTTCAGCGCCCACAGCACCCGGATGGCGTAGCGCGATTCCAGCAGCCCCAGCAGCTGGCTGATGGCGGCATTCTCCTTGGAACTCATTTGCGTTGTTTTTGAGCGGGCGGGGAGGCGAGTGTACGCAGTTCCTGCTATGCAAACAATAGCAAGCGTCGGCAAAGCGCAACGCTGCGCCGCAGATCAGAGATAGATTTTCTGCAGGAGACGGATCAGCGTGCGGGATTCGCCGGGCGACAGGCGGGCAGCCACCTCGGTTTCGAGTTCGGCCGCCGTGCGCTCGGCGTTGCGCATAAGCTTCTGGCCGCCGGCGGTCAGGTGCAGGCCCATGGCGCGCCCATCGCGGGGATGGGGCTTGCGGTGGATGAGCTCACGCTTTTCGAGGGCGTTCACCATGCCCACCAGATTGGGGGGCAGGATACCCAGCACCGTGCACAGCTGGCGCGAGGTAATCCCGGGGTTGTGCGTGATCAGCGACAGCACCGAGAAATCGACAGGCCGCAGGTCGTACACCGCCATGCGCTGCAGGAACACCTCGATCACCGCCAAAGCCGCGCGCCGCGAGTTGTAGCCGATGAGGCCTTCCAGGTAGCTGGTGTCGACCTGGTCGACGGCCGCAGCCGCGGCGATTCGCCCGGGCTTCGGTCGCGATGCCTTCACGGGCTCCCGCGTGTCTTTCGCGGCCGGACGAGCGGTCTGGCCCATGTCATGCCGCCTTGCGCGCGGCGCCAAGATAGGTCTCGATCACGCGGGCGTCGACCGCGAGTTCGCGAGCCGGCCCCTGCAGGCTGAACTCGCCGGTCTCCAGCACATAGCCATAGTCGGCCACTTCCAGTGCGGCGCGCGCGTTCTGTTCGACCAGCAGGATGCTGACGCCGCTGGCGCGTAGCGCGTCGATGGTGCGGAAGATGTCGCGCACCACCAGCGGCGCCAGCCCCAGACTGGGCTCGTCCAGCATCAGCAGCTTGGGCCGCGACATCAGCGCGCGCCCCACGGCCAGCATCTGGCGCTCGCCGCCGGAGAGGGTGCCGGCCAACTGGGCGCGGCGCTCCTTCAGGCGCGGGAACAGCTCGTAGACGCGCTCCAGCTCGCCTTTCCAGTTGGGCACGCGCAGCTTCATGGCGCGGAATCCCCCCAGCACCAGGTTGTCCTCCACCGCCATGGTGCCGAACAACTCTCGCTTCTCAGGCACCAGGGCCAGGCCCAGCATGACGCGCTCCTCCAGATCCAGGTGGGCCAGCTCGACGCCGTCGAAGCGGATGGCGCCCCGGCTGGGCAGCAGGCCCATCAACGCGTTGAGGGTGGTGGACTTGCCGGCGCCGTTGGGGCCGATCACCGTCACGACCTGGCCGGCCGCGAGCTTGAAATCGAGCCCCGTCAGCACCTCGGCGCGGCCATAGCCGGCATGCAGGCCGGAGACTTCGAGCAGGTGGTCGGCCATCAGTGTTCCGTTCCTAGATAGGCCGCGCGCACCGCGGGGCTGGCTTGCACTTCCTCGGGCGTGCCTTCCATGAGCCGGGTGCCGAACTCCATCACCACGATTCGGTCGGTCAGTCCCATGACGAAATCCATGTCGTGCTCCACCAGCAGCAGGCTCATGCCTTCGGCCTTGAGCTGGCGCAGCACGTCGGACAACGCCTGCTTCTCCTTGTGGCGCAGGCCGGCGGCCGGCTCGTCGAGCAGCAGCAGGGCCGGATCGCTGCACAGCGCGCGGGCGATCTCCATCAGTCGCTGCGGCCCCAGCGCCAGGTTGCCGGCCAGCTCGTGCATGCGGTCGGCCATGCCGATGCGCGCCAGCTGGCGTTCGGCCTCGGCGAACAAGCCGCGCTCCTCGGCGCGGTCCAGCCGCAGCATCGCCCGCAGGGTGCCGCTCTTGCCGCGCAGGTAGCCCCCCAGCGCCACGTTTTCCAGCACGGTCATCTCGGGGACCATCTTGACGTGCTGGAAGGTGCGCGAGATGCCGCGCCGCGCGATCTGGCGCGAGGGCAGGCCGGCGATGTCCTCGCCGCGCCAGCGCACCTGGCCCGAGGTGAGCGACAGCACGCCGGTGACCAGGTTGAAGGTGGTGGACTTGCCGGCGCCGTTGGGCCCGATCAGGCCGACGATGTCGCCGGCACGGATCTCGAAGCTGACATCGTTGACGGCGACCAGGCCGCCGAACTCCTTGCGCACCGCCTGCACCTGCAGCAGCGGCTCGCCGGCGGCCGGCTTGTCGCGGGCGGGCAGGGGCGTCGCGCCTTCCCAGTCGCGCACCCGGTCGGCGCGCGGCAGGCGCCGCGACACAAAGGTCCACAAGCCGTCGGGGGCGTACTTCAGCACCACGATGAGAACGATGCCGAAAACGATGGTCTCGAAGCTGCCGCTGGTGCCGATCAGCCGCGGCAGCAGCACCTGCAGCTGGTCCTCGACGATCTTCACCGCGCCGGCGCCGAGGAAGGCGCCCCAGACGTGGCCGACGCCGCCCAGCACCACCATGAACAGGTACTCGATGCCCTTGCCGATGGAGAAGGGGCTGGGGCTGACGGTGCGCTGGAAGAACGCGAACAGCCAGCCCGAGATCGCCGCCAGGATCGCCGCAATCACGAACACCGTCATCTTGGCGCGGAAGGTGGAGATGCCCATGGCTTCGGCCATGGTCGCGCCGCCCTTGAGCGAGCGGATCGCGCGGCCGGGGCGCGAATCCAGCAGGTTGAGGCACGCCAGCGCCGCCAGCAGGGCGATGAACCAGATCAGCACGTGCAGGCCGCGCCCGGTGCCCAGGTCCATGCCGAACACCTTGAGGGTGGGCACGCCCAGGATGCCGTCGTACTTGCCCAGCCACTCCATGTTGGCCATGGTGTAGTTCAGGGCCAGGCCCCAGGCGATGGTGGCGAGCGGCAGGTAGTGGCCCGACATGCGCAGGGTGACGGCCCCAAGCAGCACGGCGGTGCCGCCGGAAAGGACCACGCCCAGCAGCAGCGCGAGCCAGGGCGAGGCCGACATCTTGACAGCCAGGAAGGCCGCGGTGTACGCGCCGATGCCGACGAAGGCAGCCTGGCCGAACGAGATGAGGCCGGCCACGCCAGTGAGCAGCACCAGTCCCAGGGCAACGATGGCATACAGGCCGACGTAGTTGCTCTGGGTGATCCAGAAGTCGGGCACCGGCAGGGCCGGCAGCACCAGCATCAGCAGGGCCAGCGCGGGAAAGGCGAAGCGGCGCAGCGTCGCCATGTCAGTGCCCGTCCGGCCGCCCGAAGGGCATTGAGGCCCCCTCGGGGGGGAGCGAACGCAGAGAGCGTGGGGGTTTCATCCTAGTGCTCCTCCGCGTGCGGGTCGCGCAGCGAGCGCCACAGCAGCACCGGCAGGATCGAGGAAAACACGATCACCTCCTTGAACGCGCTGGCCCAGAACGAGCTGAAGCTTTCCAGCAGGCCGACGGCCAGCGCGCCGACCAGCGCCAGCGGATAGCTGGCCAGGCCGGCGAACACCGCGGCCACGAAGCCCTTGAGGCCGATGATGAAGCCGCTGTCGTAGAAGATGGTGGTGGTCGGGCCGATCAGCAGGCCCGACAGCGCGCCGATGAAAGCGGCCATAGTGAAGGCCAGCCGACCCGCGCCATTGGAGGAAATGCCCATCAGCCTGGCACCGACCCGGTTGACCGCGGTGGCGCGCAAGGCCTTGCCGGTCAGCGTGCGCTCGAAGAACAGCCACAACATGACGATCAGCGCGACCGAGGCGGCGAAGATGATGACGGTCTGGCCGTTCAGCGTCAGCGCACCGGCGCTGAAGCGCTGGTCCCAGAAACTCGGGTTGCGGAAGCCCTCGGCGCCGAAGAAGAACAGGCCCAGGCCGACCAGGGCGAAATGAACGCCGACGGAGACGATCAGCAGCACCAGCACCGAGGCATCGGCCAACGATTCGTAGGCCAACCGGTAGATCAGCGTGCCGAACGGCGTGACCAGCGCCAGCGTCAGCAGCGCCTGCACAGCCAGAGGGAAGCCTCTCGGCGCCGCCCAGATGGCGACAAGCGACACGGCCACGGGTATCGCGAGCGTGCGTGCCATTTGCAGCGCGATGTACTTGGCCGGGCGTTGCTGGCGCAGGCCGTTGACCAGGTCCGACAGCGCGGCCGCGGCTGCCAGGATCAACAGGAACCACACGGTGCCTGGCACCTTGCCGGTTTGCAGCAGGGCGAGCGTGAGCGCGCCGAAGGCGACGAACTCGCCCTGGGGGATGAAGATCACGCGGGTGACGGCGAACAGCAGGACGGTGGCCAGGGCCAGCAAGGCGTAAACCGCGCCGTTGGTCAGGCCGTCGAGCGCCAGGATGCTGGCGATGGAGAAGTCCATGCGGAAGGTGTGTGTGTTGAGGCGGGAGAACCATGAAAGCGGGGCCCCAGGGCCCACGCTTTCTGTAAGGGCGGGGCGGGTTACTTTTCGACGACGAACTTGCCGTCCACCACCTTGAGCATCACACCGGTTTCGTTGGTGTAGCCCCAGTGGTCATTCTTGGTCCAGTTCATCACGCCATGCGCGAACACCGTGCGGCCCATCGTCTCGAAGGCGTCGCGCAGCGCTGAGCGGAACTCGGGCGTGCCGGGCTTGGCATTCTTCAGTGCGATCGGGAGCGCCTTTTGCAGCGCGATGGCCGCGTCGTAGCTGTGGCCGGCAAACTGGTTCGGCGGGCCGTAGGCCTTTTCGTAGTTGGTGTAGAAGTCGATCGCCACCTTCTTGGAAGGATGGCTGTCGGCCAGCTGCTGGCCGACCACGGCCGGGCCCGAGGTCACGAACGTGCCTTCGACCGACTTGCCGCCGATGCGCATCAGGTCCTGCGTGGCGGCGGCGTGGGTCTGGTAGATCTTGCCCTTGTAGCCGCGCTCGACCAGGGCCATCTGCGGCATCGCCGCGCCCGAGCCCGAGGCCACCACGACGATCGCGTCGGGGTTGGCCGACGTGAGCTTGAGTGCCTGCGGGGTGACGCTGGTGTCGGTGCGGGCGAAACGCTCGGTGGCCACCAGCTTCATGCCGGCCTTTTCGGCCAGCGGCGTGAGCGCCTTGACCCACAGTTCGCCGTAAGCGTCGGTATAGCCGAGGAAGCCGATCGTCTTGACGTTCTGCTTCTTCATGTGCTCGACCATCGCGTGGGCCATCACGTCGTTGCCCTGCGGCAGGCGGAACAGCCAGGGGCTGTCGCCGCCCACGGGGGACGCGGCCAGCTGCACCGTCTTCGCTTCGGCAGCCACCGGCGTCATCGCGCCAGCGACGGGCGTGAGGCACGACCCGATGATCAAGTCGACCTTGTCTTCGGTCACGAACCGGCGCGCGTTGCTCACGCCCTTGCCCGGGTCGGATGCGTCATCCAGGATGATCAGGTTGATCTTCTGGCCGGCGATTTCCTTGGGGAACAGCTTGAACTGGTTTTGCATCGGGATGCCCAGGCCCGAGCCGGGACCGGTCAGCGACAGGCTGACGCCGATGTTGAT
>JAKFEZ010000047.1:0-2859 GCA_036675435.1 Ramlibacter sp.
CCACGACACCGGCGCGCGCGAGATGAACCGCCTCAAGGCGCTGACGCGCGTGGGCATGGGGCGCTGCCAGGGTCGCACCTGCGGCGTGGCGGCGGCGGAAATCCTGGCGCATGCCTGCGCCGCCGCACCCGATGCGGTGGGCCGGCTGCGCGGCCAGGCGCCCATCAAGCCGCTGCCCTTTGCGGCCATGGCCCGGGCGAACGGAGAGGCCGCATGATGGAACGCATCTCTGCCGACGTCGCCATCATTGGCGGCGGCATCATGGGCTCGTCGGCCGCGCTGTTCTTGCGTCGCATGGGCCTGTCGGTGGTCTTGCTGGAGCGCGACCTCTGCGGCTCCCGCTCCAGCGGCGTGAACTATGGCGGCGTGCGGCGCCAGGGGCGGCCAGCCAGCCAGCTGCCGCTGTCGCAACGCGCGCAGGGCCTGTGGGCGCAGTTGCCGCAACTCATCGGCATCGACGGCGAATACCTGCGCTCCGGCCACCTCAAGATTGCACGCAGCGAAGCCGACCTGGCCGCGCTGGAAAGCTACCGCGAGCGCACGCAGGGCTTCGGCATGGACCTGCAAATCCTGTCGGCGCGGGCCTTGCGCGAGCGCTGCCCCTGGCTGGGCCGGGCGGCCGTGGGCGCGTCCCTGTGCCCGGACGACGGGCAGGCCAACCCGCGCCTGGTGTCGCCGGCCTTTGCGCTGGCCGCGCGGCGGCTGGGCGCGGATGTGCGCGAGCAGACACGCATCGATGAAGCGGCACATGACGGCACGGCGTTTGTGCTGCGCTCGGGCAATGCGCTGGAAGTGCGCGCCAGGCATTTGCTGAACTGCGCGGGCGCCTGGGCCGGCACCATCGCGGCGCAATTTGGCGACGCGGTGCCCATGGAGTCAGGCCACCCCGAGATGGCGGTGACCGAACCCCTGCCGGCGTTCCTGAACTTCAGCCTGGGCGTGGAAGGCGGCGGCGTCTATGCGCGGCAGGTGGCGCGCGGCAATTGCGTCATTGGCGGCGGCCGGGGCTATGCGCTGGACGACCAGCGCGCCCGCGCGCAGCGCAGCGGCATTGCCTCCCTGATGCAGCAGACCATCGACTTGCTGCCGGCCCTGCGCAACGCCCACATCATCCGCACCTGGAGCGGCACCGAAGGCTATTTGCCCGACCGCCAGCCGGTGCTGGGCCCCAGCGCGACCACACCCGGCCTGATTCATGCATTCGGTTTTGCCGGCGGCGGTTTTCAGCTGGGCCCCGCGGTCGGCGCCGTGCTGGCCGACCTGGTGCGTGACGGCCAGACCGCCACGCCGATTGAGGCATTTTCTGTTTCGCGTTTTTCCGAAAGCCCGCGTGTGGCAACCACCGGGCCTGTTCCTTCCGCCGTTGTCTAACCCCTCGATGTTTAACCTTGTTTCCAGGAGAACCCCATGAAGCTGCCCTCACGTTTCCCGTCCGCCCGCGCCACCGCGGTGTCCCTGGCCGTTGCGGCCGCCAGCCTGTCCGCTGGCCTGGCCATGGCGCAAACCAAAACGCTGTACATCGGCATGAACGGCGGCACGATGGAGAAAACCTACACCGGCCATGTGTTCGGCGCTTTCGAGAAAGCCAACAACGTCAAGGTCGTGGTGGTGCCCGGCACCTCGTCAGACATTCTGGCCAAGGCGCAAGCCAACAAAGACAACCCGCAGATGCACGTCATGTTCCTCGACGACGGCATCATGTACCGCGCCATCGGCATGGGCCTGTGCGAGAAGATGCAGTCCACCCCGGCGCTCAATGACCTGTTCCCCACCGCCCGCTTCAAGGGCGACATGGCCGCCGGCGTCAACGTCGGCATGACGGGCCTGGCCTACAACAAGAAGATGTTCACCGAAAAAGGCTGGGCCGCGCCCACCTCCTGGATGGACCTGGCCGACCCCAAATTCAAGGGCAAGGTCGTGTTCCAGTCGCTGTCGTCTTCCACCTTCGGCCTGCACGGCTTCCTGCTGTTTAACCGCATCCAGGGCGGCACCGACAAGAACGTCGAGCCTGGCTTCAAGGCCTGGCCCACCACCATAGGCCCCAACGTGCTCGAGTACATCCCCAGCTCGGCCAAGCTCGCCGAGATGGTGCAAACCGGCGAGGCCGCCATGTTCCCGCTGACGCCCACCGCCGTCGGCGTGCTGAAAGACAAGGGCCTGCCGGTCGAGTACGTACAGCCCAAGGAAGGCTCCGCCGTGCTCACCGTGGGCGAATGCGTGATCGCCAAAAACAGCGAGCCCGCACTGGCCCACAAGCTGGCCCAGTACCTGCTGTCACCCGAAGCGCAAGCCGCCGCACTCGAACACGGCGACCAGATTCCGTCCAACCCCAAGACCAAGGCTTCAGGCACCGCCGCCGCGCTGGTCAAGCAGATGAACGACTACATGAAGACCGCCGTCACGGTCGACTGGGACGCGATCAACGAAAACCGCCCGGCGTGGAATGCGCGGTGGAACAAGACGGTTGAGCGTTGAGTTGTTGATTTGCTGATCGCATGGCTGGCTGGCGGGTGAGGGTGGATAGTTCACCTTTCCCTGTCAGCGGCGCTTGGTTGGCGTGTTGATGGGAATGAATTGGTGTTGCGCCCAGTATTTATAGGCATGTTGCGCTGCTAAAAGCAGAGCGTTTCCTTGGCTGTCCTGAACGGGTGGAAAACCTACTTCGGCATCACCGAAGTGTTGAGCCCTCTGCGGGAAATCGACAAGTGGGTGCGGCGGCGGTTACGATGCTACGCATGGAAGTAATGGGGCAGCGCGGGATGCCGCGAACTCAGGAAACGCGGGGTCAGTGCGCGCGAGGCCTGGAACACCAGCAAGAGCGCGCATGGGCCATGGCGGCTGAGTCAAACGCCGGCGTTG
>JAKFEZ010000302.1:0-2852 GCA_036675435.1 Ramlibacter sp.
CCGATCGGATGGATGGTTTGTGCCGCGTTGCCCAGCAGGACAGCACGTGGGGCGATGGTGTGCTCGGCCACGACCTTGACGATGGGATAGGCGCTGCGTTCGCCAGTGGAGAGGAAACGCCCCGCCCGCCAGCCGAACACGCCTTGTATGCGCGCCATCCAGCCGGCATCGTCGAGCGCGGCGACCGCTACTGCATCTTCGCGGGCAACGCCGTGGACGACGCCGAAATGCCGGTCGCCCCTCGGCAGCAACGCGGTCGGACCGTGTTCGCCGAAACGCTCGTAGGCGGAGCCATCCGGCGCCTGCCCGGCGCGCATGCGGGCCACGAACAGGGTCTGCTGGTAATCGTGTTCGCCGGCGGCGATGCCCAGGGCTTCGCGCACGCTGCTGTGGGTGCCGTCGGCGGCCACCACCAGGCGCGCGGAGATTTCGCGTTCGCCACTCTCGTCGGCGATGCGGATGCTGCGCGAAGCGTCATCCGATTCGCCCAAGCCGATGAAGCGCGCCGGACGATAGCGAGTGAGCTGCCGGAGTTCCCCCAACCGCGCCTCCAGCGCCTCGCCGAAATCGCGCGCGACCACCACCTGGCCGAAGGCCTCGCGGCCATAGTCGGTCGCCTCCAGCCGGGTCCTGCCGAAATCGCCCTGGCGGCTGACATGGATGCGCCGGATCGGGCCGGTCGGTGCACGCAGCTTCGCCATCACTCCGAGCGCGGCCAGCGCATTCACGGTAGCGCTGGCGAAACTCAGGCTGCGCTGGTCGAACACGGCTGGCATCACTCCGGCGGGCGTGGATTCCACCAAGCCCACCCGCAACCCCAGCCGGTCCAGTGCGATGGCCAGGCTGGCGCCGACCAGGCCGCCGCCGACGATGAGTACCTCGTGTCGTTCGCTCATCCCGCCATGATAAGCCCGCTGCCCGGTGCTCTCCGTTAGAATGGCCGCCTGCAGCCCCGGAATCGCCCCGCATGAACACCAACGCCCAGCGCGCCATCCTCTTCGTCCTGCTCGCTCTGTTGATGGTTTCGACTCGACTCCATCTGCCCACTTCGCTCACCCATTTCGGCCCCGTTCCGGATGCATCGTGGGCGGCGTTCTTCCTCGGCGGCTTTTACCTGCGCGGCTGGAGCCGCTGGGCGTTCCCGGTGTTCATGGCCCTGGCGGTGCTCGTCGATTACGTGGTGATCAGCGGCCAGGGCATGGATTTCTGGGCGCATTACTGCATGTCGGCCGCGTACTGGTTCCTGGTGCCGGCGTACTTCGCACTGTGGCTGGGCGGCCTGCTGCTGCGCCGGTCCTACAAGGAAACCAACGGCAAGGCGCTGGGCGTGCTGGTCGCGAGCCTGTTCGGCTCCGTGGTGCTTTGCCACTTGCTCAGCCAGGGCAGCTTCTACTGGATCAGCGACAGCGTGGCCGAGCCGAGCTTCGCCGGCTGGTGGAAGAACTACAGCGACTGGTTCGTGCCCTACCTGCGTACCACCGCGATCTACGTCGGCCTGGCGGTGATCGTGCACGTGGGCGTGCAGCAGGCGGCGCGGTTGCAGGCGCAGGCCAAGTCCCCGCGCTGAGCAGAGCCACGGACCGGAGGCAACGTCATGGGTAACCGCCTCTCCAAGATCTACACCCGCACCGGCGACGACGGCACCACCGGACTCGGTGACGGCACCCGGGTCGGCAAGGACTCGGCACGGGTCAATGCCTACGGCACCGTGGATGAAGCCAATTCCAGCATCGGCGTGATCCTGGCGACGCTGGTGCCCGACGATATTCGTGCCTTGCTGACCACGGTGCAGCACCAGTTGTTCGACCTGGGTGGCGAACTGTGCATTCCCGGCCACGCGGCGATCAACGCCGATGACGTCGACGCGCTGGAGCGTGAGCTGGACCACTACAACGAAGCCCTGCCCGCACTCAAGGATTTCATCCTGCCGGCAGGAGGCGAAGCGGCGGCGCGCTGCCACCTGGCGCGTACCATCGTCCGCCGTGCCGAACGCGAAACGGTGACCCTCGCGCGCCACGACGCAGTGCGGCCGGAAGCGATCCGTTATCTCAACCGCCTGTCCGACCTGCTGTTCGTGCTGGCACGGGTGCTGGCGCGTGCCGATGGCCAGGGCGAAGTGCTGTGGAACCACGACCGCCGCCGCGCATGAGCTGAAGTTACGTCGTGATCATCTTCACCCATCCCGCCTGCCTGGCCCACGATCCAGGGCCGCAACATCCCGAGCGCCCTGCACGCCTGGAAGCGGTGCTGGAAGGGCTGCGCGAGGACTGCGGCGACCTCGACTGGCGCGAAGCTCCGCTGGCCAAGCTGGGCGACCTGCGTCGCGTGCACGGGGAAAGCCTGTTGCGCGACGTGCTGGAAAGCGACTTCGACGGCTACCGCATGCTGGATCCGGATACGGTCATGTGTCCGGCGTCGCGCGCCGCGGCCTTGCGCGCGGCCGGGGCCGCAGTGGCCGCGGTGGATGCGGTCATGTTGGGCGACGAGAGCAAGGGTGGCAGCAGAACCGCGTTCTGTGCGGTACGCCCGCCGGGCCACCACGCGACCGGCGATACGGCCATGGGCTTCTGCCTGTTCAACAACATCGCCGTGGCCGCCGCGCATGCCTGCGACAAACATGGGCTGGAGCGCGTCGCCATCGTCGATTTCGACGTGCACCACGGCAACGGCACCCAGGCGATCTTCTGCAAGGAACCGCGTGTGGCCTATTTCAGCACCCATGAATCGGGCATCTACCCCAACAGCGGCGCTGCCTCCGAACGCGGCGTGGGCAACGTCCTCAATGCCCTGCTGCCGCCGGGTTCGGGCGGATTCCGCTTCCAGAATGTATGGGCGGACACGATGCTGCCCGC
>JAKFEZ010000238.1:0-2848 GCA_036675435.1 Ramlibacter sp.
CAGCTTCTTTTCATCGACCACCATCAGGCCGCTGACGGTGAAGCTGCGCCCGTCTTTCAGGTCCGCCTTGGCGTTCATCTCGGTCAGCAGACCGGCCTGCTGCAGGCGCTCGCAGAAGGCCGCGGTGCGGCCGAACTCCTGCTGGTAGCGGTTCAGGAAATCCAGCGCATTCTGCAGAAAAGGCGTGTTGCCGCCGCTCTCGTCGAACAGAGGCTCGCCCTCGGCTTCGCTCAGGCCGGCATAGGCTTCGTCGATGCAGACTGCCATGCTCTCCTGGGAGAGCTCGGCCAGCACGAACGGGTAGCGCCGCACGAAAGCCGGCACGTAAGCGGCGGTCCAGCGCTCCTGGTCGTCGACGAACAGGTTCTCGCGGCTGCGCAGCCCGAGCATCGCCACGGGAATGGTCCTGCCGTTGCTGGCGCGGGTGAAGACGATCGGGTATTCCTTGCACGCGTCGCCGAACTCCACGCCCGCCAGGTAGAGCGAATTGGCTTTGCGGGCAAACGCGAAGCTGCTGCTGGCCTTGACCCGCCGGCGGCGGTGCAGGTGGCGGTCCAGCAGAACCGGTTGCTCGTAATACATGGCTTCTGACATCGCTTTCGACTCCTCTCAGGGACTGTGTTGGCTCAGGCGGACACGCGCGGCGCGCCCGTCGCCTGGTCCGGTGGCTGAGGCGTCGCCAGCACCTTGTCGATGCGCTTGCCATCGAGGTCGACCACCTCGAACAGCCAGTCGCCGCATTCGATGCGCTCGCCGGTTTCGGGCAGGTTGCCTGACACCGACATCAGCAGCCCGGCCAGCGTGTTGTAGCGGCCGCGCTCCTCTTCGGGCAGTTCCCGGATGTCCAGCCGCGCCTTGAGCTCGGCGACGGGCATCAGGCCGTCCAGCAGCCAGGAGCCGTCCTCGCGCTGCGTCGCCCAGGCCTCCGTCTGGGCCACCGGCTGCAACTCCCCGGTGATGGCCTCCAGCAGGTCGTGCGGCGTCATCAGTCCCTGCACCACCCCGTATTCGTCCACCACGAACACCATGCGGCCGGAGCGCAGGCGGAACTGCTCCAGCAGTTCCATGCCGCTGAGGGTCTCTGGCACGAACAGCGCGGGCGATGCATAGGCCTCTACCGACCCCGCGCCCTCCTCCAGCGACAGCAGCTTGGCCACGCTCACCAGGCCGACCACGTCGTCTAGCGAGCCGCGGCACACGGGATACCAGGAGTGCGCGCCCTCGCGCCCGACCTGGCGCAGGCACTCCTGGACACTGAGATCCGCATCCAGCCATTCGATGTCGGAGCGCGGCCGCATCATGGAGGTGAGCGGCCGATCGTCCAGGTGAAAGACGTTCTGCACCATCTGGCGCTCGTGCTGCTCGATCACGCCGGCATCCACCCCTTCCTCCAGGCTGTGGGCGATCTCTTCTTCGGTCATGCCACGGGCCAGTGACAGATCGATCGGCAGCAGCTTCAGCACGGCCTGGGTCGAGGCCGACAGCAGCTTGACGAAAGGGCCGGCGGCGCGGGCCAGCCAGCTCATGGGCTGCGCCAGCACGCGAGACACGGCTTCGGGATAAAGCTGCCCGATCCGCTTGGGCACCAGCTCGCCGAAGATGATGGTCACGTAAGTGATGACAGTGACCACGATGCCGGTCGCCACGTAGCCGGACGCGCCCAGGCCCAGGCCCAGGCCGTTCAACCAGCGCGCAAGCGAATCGCTGAATGCGGCTTCCCCGATGATGCCGTTCAGCACGCCGATGGAGGTGATGCCGACCTGCACCGTGGAAAGGAACCGGGTGGGCTGCTCCATCAGCCGCAGCGCCGCCTCGGCGCCCCGGTCGCCGTCCTCCGCCAGGGTCGCCAGCCGCGCCTTGCGGCTGGAGGCCAGAGCCATCTCGGACATGGCGAACACGCCGTTCAGGACGGTGAGCAGCGCGATCAGCAGGATTTCCATGAATCAGGGATGGCCCGCACTATGCTTGTGCGGACGGAGAATCGGACACATGGCACTTTACTTGATCGGCGACGTGCAGGGCTGCGACGCGGCTCTGGGCCGCCTGCTGCACAAAATCGACTTCTCGCCGAGCCGCGACACGATCCACATGCTGGGCGACCTGGTCAACCGCGGCCCCGACTCGGCGGCCGTGCTGCGCCGGCTCATGGCCTATGGCGACTCGGCCCACTGCCTGCTGGGCAACCACGACCTGAGCCTGCTGGCGGTGGCGCACGGGCGCCGCGCGCCGCACGGCAACGACACGATGGACAAGGTGCTGCTGGCGCGGGACCGCACCGACATGCTGGAATGGCTGCGGCGCCAGCGCATGGCGATCCGCGCGCATGGCCTGCTGATGGTGCACGGCGGCGTGCTGCCGCAGTGGGATGCGACCCAGGTCATGCTGCTGGCCGCCGAAGTGGAGACTGTGCTGCGCGGGCCGGGGCTGGTGGATTTCCTGTCGGAGATGTATGGCAACGAGCCGGCGCGGTGGGACGATGCTCTGGCCGGCAGCAGTCGCCTGCGGGTGATCGTCAACGCCCTGACACGGCTGCGCTTTTGCACACCGGACGGCGTGATGGACCTGAAGGCTTCCGGCGGCCTGCGCGATGCGCCGCCCGGCTACCTGCCCTGGTTCGACGTGCCGGGCCGCAAGACCGCAGACATCCCCATCGCATTCGGCCATTGGTCGACCCTGGGGTTCCTGCAGCGCCCCGACATCATCTCGATGGATACGGGTTGCGTCTGGGGCGGCTGCCTGAGCGCGCTGAAACTCGGCGCGCGGGGCCATGAGCTGATCCAGGTGGATTGCGAGCAGGCGCAGAAGCCGGGGGAGTGATGTTTGTCTTACTCCCTCCCCCTCTGGGGGA
>JAKFEZ010000019.1:0-2838 GCA_036675435.1 Ramlibacter sp.
TCACGGTGTCGAACACCTTCTCCTTGAAGTGCGCCTTGAGCTGCTCGCTCACCTGCTGCTGCAGCGTGATGCGCGGATCGAACATCACGCGCAGCAGGCCGATGATCTGCAGGTCCTTGTTCAAATTCGCGTGCACCTGCTTGATGGTGTTGACCAGGTCGGTCAGGCCTTCCAGCGCAAAGTACTCGCACTGCATCGGGACGATGACGCCGTGCGCGGCGCACAGGCCGTTCAGCGTGAGCATCGACAGCGACGGCGGGCAGTCGACGAGGATGAAGTCGTACTCCGCCACCACCTGGGCCAGCGCCTCGCGCAGCCGCCGCTCGCGCCGCTCGACGTCCACCAGCTCGACCTCGGCGCCGGCCAGTTCACGGTTGGCCCCCAGCACGTCGTAGCCGCATTTCTCGCTGCGCACCCGCGCTTCGGCGACGCTCGCCGATTCCAGCAGGACGTCGTAGACGGTCAGCTCCAGCTTTCGCTTGTCGACGCCCGAGCCCATCGTGGCGTTGCCCTGCGGGTCCAGGTCGACCATCAGAACCCGCTGGCCGATCTTCGCCAGGCCGGCGGCCAGGTTGACGGTGGTGGTGGTCTTGCCGACGCCGCCCTTCTGGTTGGCGACACAAAAAATCCGGGCCATCACTTACTTGGCCACGGCCAGCTTGACGCCGAAGCCGATGAGCATCGCGCCAGCCAGCTTTTCCAGCACACGGCCGACGCGCGGATTCGCCCGCAGCCGTTCCGCCAGTAAGTGGGTCAGCAGCACCGCACCGAGTCCGTAGAGGAAGGTCAGCAGGGCGATGGTCACGGCCATCGCGGCAAAGGTCGGCAGGCCGGGGCTGTGCTGCGGGTTCACGAACTGGGGGAAGAAGGCCATGTAGAACAGGATGGCTTTCGGGTTGAGCAAGGTGATCCCGGCGGCCTGCCGGAAGTAGTGGCCGGCCCTGATGTTGAGCACAGGGGCTGCGCCGGGCTTGGCGATCAGCATCCGGGCGCCCAGCCAGCAGAGGTAGCCGACGCCCAGCCACTGCACGGCCTGGAAGGCTGCCGGATAGGCCGCGAGCAAGGCCGCGACACCCGCGACCGCCGCCCACATCAGCACCTGGTCGCCGGTGATGATGCCCACGGTAGCGGCCAGTCCGCCCCGGATGCCGCCCTTGCCGGTGGAGGTGATCAGGGCCAGGTTGCCGGGGCCGGGGATGGCCAGGAACACGATGATGGCGACGACGAATGCGCCGTAGTCGGCTACCCCGAACATGAGTCCCCCGGTCCTGTGCTGCTGGAGCGGCGAGTGTATGTCAGCGGTCTTCGCCCACCCTCATCCAGACGATGCAACGGTCCGCCAAAAGGCCAGGAACGTCCAGTTGTTCCACGTGAAACACGGTCACGTCGGCAGGCAGTTGCGCCATCTCGTCGACGGGGCGCTTGCCCTTCATTGCCAGCCAGACGCCCTGTCCCGCCAGCGCCTGGCGAGACCCGGTCACGAAATCGGCCAGGGAGGCGAACGCCCGCGAACTCACGACGTCGTAGCCGCCGCTGGTCGATTCGATCCGGCCGTGCACGCCGCGCAGGTTCGGCAGGCCCAGCGTTCCTGCTGCCTGCTGGATGAAGGCCGCCTTTTTGCCGACGGCGTCCAGGCAATCGACTTTCAGCTCGGGGCAGCAGATGGCGATGACCGCGCCGGGCAAGCCGGCGCCGGATCCGACGTCCAGCAGCCTCCCGGCCGCACCGCCGGTTTGCCTTCGCAGCGGCCCGACGATGGCGAGGCAGTCGAGGATGTGGTGCGTCAGCATCTCCGCCGGATCGCGCACGGCCGTCAGGTTGTAGACCTTGGACCACTTGGCCAGCAGGTCGAGGTACCCCAGCAGTTGGTTGCGCTGTGCTTGCGACAGCTCCAGCCCAAGAGCGCCGAGCCCTGAGTCCAACCCGACAGCCAGGCTCATGCCACCTGCTTGCCGGTCGTCGCCGCCTCGGCGAACCCCTGGAACCTGTGCCTTTTCAGGTGCACCAGCAGAAGCGAGATGGCTGCCGGCGTCACGCCCGAGATGCGCGAAGCGATGCCCAGCGTTTCCGGGCGATGCTTGCTGAGCTTCTGCCGTACCTCGATCGAGAGTGCGGGCACCTGCATGTAATCCAGCTCGTCCGGCAGGCGCAGGTTCTCGTAATGCGCCGCCCGCTCCACCTCGTCCTTCTGCCGTTCGATATAGCCCGCGTACTTCGCGCCGACTTCCAGCTGCTCGACCACGGGCTCGTAAAGCTCACCCAGTGTTTCACGTGAAACATCCTCGGCAGCCAGCCGGCCGCCGTCCAGGGACATGAGCTCGACATACCCGACATCCGGCCGCCGCAGCAGGTCGAAGAGGTTGTGCTCGTGCTCGATCGATTTACCCAGCACCCGCTCGGACTCAGCCGCCGGCAAGCTGCGTGGATTCACCCACGTCGCCCGCAACCGATGTGTTTCACGTGAAACAGCGTCGCGCTTGCGGTTGAAGGCATCCCAACGGTCGTCTGCCACCAGGCCCAGCTGACGGCCGGCCTCCGTCAGGCGCATGTCGGCGTTGTCTTCCCTCAGCTGGAGCCGGAACTCGGCCCGGCTGGTAAACATCCGGTACGGCTCGGTCACGCCCTTGGTCACCAGGTCATCCACCAGCACCCCGAGGTACGCCTCATCGCGGCGCGGCAACCAGGATGCCTCGCCCCTGCACTGCAGCGCTGCGTTGATGCCGGCAAACAGGCCTTGGGCCGCCGCCTCCTCGTAGCCGGTGGTGCCGTTGATCTGGCCGGCGAAGAACAAGCCACCGATCTGCCGGGTCTCGAAGCTGCTGCGCAGCGACCGCGGGT
>JAKFEZ010000071.1:0-2818 GCA_036675435.1 Ramlibacter sp.
GTGGCATCGGCGATAGGCCGCACCCGCATGCCGGCATCGAAGTCATCAGCTACCTGCTCGAAGGGTCGGTGCACCACCGTGACAGCATGGGATTCTCGGATCGGATCGATGCCGGCGAGGTCCAGGTAATCTCCGCTGGAAAGGGCATGCTGCATGCCGAGGTGCCCGATGGCGGGCGCCACGGCTTGCAGCTCTGGACCAGCCTGCCACCCGAACTCAAGCGCGCTCCGCCCACGTACCGCAAGTTCGCCGCCTGTGAGATCCCCCACACCGAGGCCGAGGGCGTGCGGCTCAAGGTGATCTCTGGCACGCTGGCTGGGCTGACGGGGCCGCTGCGACTGGCGCGCCCGACGGTGCTGGCTCACGCAAGGCTCGGCGCCGGAGCCAGGCTCGCGGCGTCGGTGCCGCCGCTCGAACTCGGCGTTTACGTACTGACAGGTTGGGTGGAGGCGGACCATGGCGAACTGCTCGGTCCCGGCAGCCTGGCGCTGCTGTCCGACGGCACCGAGATCGAGTTGCTGTCTCGTGAACAGGGCGCCGACGTGCTGATCCTAGGTGGGCAGCGCATTGCCGAAGACATTCTCTTTGCCGGCCCCTTCGTCATGGACACGCCGGACAGGCTTCGCATGGCACAGTCCGACTTTCTGAGCGGCGCGATGGGAAGCCTGGACGGCGTCCCGTTCTAATATCCCGAATTCGTGCTACCGCCGTGCCACCCAGCAATGCCCCACGCGTCCGAATATGGGTCTTATGGATCGACCGGTCTGCCCGCGGTCCCATCGATGCGCGCATACCGCTCCAAAAAATCCAGGAGGGCGCGCACTCTGGCCGGTAACCTGCCGCCCTTGCCCAGGTAGACGGCGCTGACCGGCTCCATCTCGCCCGGGTTGTACTTCTCCAGCACCGGCACCAGAGCGCCGGCACAGATGTCGGGGTGAACGTGGAACTGCGACAAGCGCGCCAGGCCGGCACCTGCCATCACGAGCTGGCGCAGGGTCTCGCCGTCTCCTGCGCGCACGCTGCCGTTGACGGGGACTTGCAGCAGTCGGCCTCTCACGCGCAACTGCCAGTCGCTGGTGCTGCGGCGGAAGCTGAAGCCCAGCAGCTCGTGCTTGTCGAGGTCGGCTGGCTTCAGCGGTGTCCCGCGGCTCGCCAGATAGTCTGGGGAACCCACAATGACCTGCGAGGTTTCGCCCAGGCTGCGCGCCACCAGTTCGGACGCCGGCAGCTTGCCCCAGCGGATCGCCACATCGGCACGCTCGTCCATCAGGTCGACCACGCGGTCGCTGAGCGTGATGTCGAGCGTGACTTGAGGGTGCATCTGCCGGAACAGCGGAACCTTGGGAATCAGGTAGTGGCGGCCGAAAGGCACATTGGCGTTGACGCTGACTCGCCCGCGGGGCGCGGCGGCGACGGCTGCGCAGCGCTCGGCTTCATCCATGTCGGCCAGCACACGGACGCTGCGCTCGTAGAAAGCGTTGCCCTCCGGCGTGAGCTGCAGCTTGCGCGTGGAGCGATGGACCAACTGCGTACCCAGCCGGGCCTCGAGCCGGCCCACCAGTTTGCTGATGGCCGATGGCGTCATCTCCAGCGCACGCGCGGCCGAGGAGAACCCGCCGCGCTCCACCACCTGCACGAAAGCCTGCATCTCACCGGATCTGTTGACGTCGAGCCGTGCCATCGTGAATTCAATTCACAAGTGCTGTTCCATTCTGCATTCTAGTCAAAGGGCACCCAAGCCCGCACAGTTCATGCAGGCCCATCGCGCCGCTCGATTCACTGCGGCTGCGAACCTCCTCTTACGAAAGCAGATCATGGAACAACGTTTTCTCGGCCGCTCGGGCTTCAAGGTGCCCGCCCTGGGTTTCGGCGCCGGCACCTTCGGCGGGCAGGGCCCGCTGTTCAGCGCATGGGGCAACACGGGCGAAGAGGCGGCGCGCCGCATCGTCGACATCTGCCTGGAGGCGGGGCTGAACCTGTTCGACACCGCCGACGTCTACTCCGACGGAGCATCGGAGTCCATTCTTGGCGCGGCGGTGCGGGGCCGGCGCGAAAAGGTCATCCTGTCAACCAAGCTGTCGCTGCGTTCAGGCGACGGACCTAACGAGGTGGGCTCCTCGCGCCACCATCTGCTCGCGGGGACCGAGGCCGCGCTCAGGCGCCTGGGCACGGACTACATCGACATCCTGCAGTTGCATGCGTTCGACGCGATGACGCCGGTCGAGCAGGTGCTGGACACGCTGGATGGGCTGGTGCGCGCGGGCAAGGTGCGCTACATCGGCGTGTCCAACTTCTCCGGCTGGCAACTGATGAAGTCGCTGGCGGCCGCCGACCGTCTGGGCCTGCAGCGCTACGTGGCCCACCAGGCTTACTATTCGCTGATCGGCCGGGACTATGAGTACGAGCTGATGCCGCTGGGTCTTGACCAGGGCGTGGCTGCCATCGTCTGGAGTCCGTTGGGCTGGGGCCGCCTGACCGGCAAGGTCCGCCGCGGCCAGCCCCTGCCGCAAGGCAGCCGCTTGCATGAGACGGCGGGCTTCGCGCCGCCCGTGGACGACGAACGCTTGTACCGGGTGGTCGATACGCTGGACATCGTCGCCGCGCAAACCGGCAAGACCGTGCCGCAGATCGCGCTGAACTGGCTGCTGCGGCGCCCCACCGTGGCCAGCGTGCTGGTCGGTGCGCGCGACGAGGCGCAGCTCAGGCAGAACCTGGGGGCACTGGGCTGGGAGCTCACGCGAGAGCAGGTCGCCCTGCTGGATGCGGCGAGCGCGACGCCGACGCCCTATCCCTACTACCCCTACTGGAACGGGCAGTT
>JAKFEZ010000241.1:0-15423 GCA_036675435.1 Ramlibacter sp.
GCATGCGCTCGCCCGAGGCGCGGTGCACCGGACCGGGAGCGCGGAAATACATCACGGAGCGGCGGACTCCTGCAGTTCCAGCCGGTAACCGAAGCCGCGGATGGAGCGCAGCGCCACCCCGTGGGAATCGAGCTTGCCGCGCAGCCGCGAGATGTAGACCTCCACCGCGTTGGGCGTGATCTCCTTGTCCCAGCCGGTCAGGGCCTGCAGCAGCTTCTCCTTGCTGGCCGGCCTGGGCGCGTGCATCAGCAGGTATTCCAGCACGGTCCACTCGCGCGGGCCCAGCTCGATGGTGCTGCGCCGGCCCTCGTGCACCGCGCTGGCGCGCCGGTTGGCGGTGTCCAGCTCCACCGGGCCGAAGCTGAGCACGGCGCTGGTGGCCGCCTGCGAGCGCCGCAAGAGGGCGCGCAGGCGCGCCAGCAGCTCCGGCAACTCGAACGGCTTGATCATGTAGTCGTCGGCGCCCAGGTCCAGGCCCTGCACCCGGTCCTGCAGCGCGTCGCGCGCAGTCAATATCAGCACCGGCACCTTGCGGCTGGCCATCCCCGGCTTGCGCAGGCGGCGCGTCAACTCCAGGCCGTCCATGTTGGGCAGCCCGATGTCGATCACGGCGACGTCGAACACCTCGGCGCGCAGCACCTCCTCGGCGCGCTCGCCGCTGCCGACCCAGTCGACCGCATAGCCGGCATCGGTCAGCCCCAGCTTGATGCCGCTGGCGACCATCACGTCGTCTTCGACCAGGAGCAGGCGCATGCCACCGTCATTCCCGCGGAGGCGGGAATCCAGAGCGTCCGGGCAGCGCGCTGGCGCGCGCTCCTGGATCCCCGCCTGCGCGGGGATGACGGATAAGGGGGGTCATTTGCTCCGAATCATGGTGCCGTAGGCCTGCTCGGTCAGGATCTCCAGCAGCATCGAGTGCGGCACGCGGCCGTCGATGATGTGCACCGAGTTCACGCCATTGCGGGCGGCCTCGAGCGCGCCGCTGATCTTGGGCAGCATGCCGCCCGACAGCGTGCCGTCGGCGAACAGGCCGTCGATCTCGGCCGCGCTCAGCTCGGTGAGCAGCTGGCCGTTCTTGTCCAGCACGCCCGGCGTGTTGGTCAGCAGCACCAGCTTCTCGGCCTGCAGCACGGTGGCCAGCTTGCCGGCGACCACGTCGGCGTTGATGTTGTAGCTCTCGTTCTCCTCGCCGAAGCCGATCGGGCTGATCACCGGGATGAACTGGTCGTCCTGCAGCGCCTTCACCACCGCCGGCTCGATCGCGACGATGTCGCCCACCTGCCCGACGTCGTGCTCCTTGCTCGGGTCCCGGTTGTCGACCATCTTGAGCTTGCGCGCGCGGATCATGCCGCCGTCGCGGCCGGTCAGGCCGACCGCCTTGCCGCCCGCCTGGTTGATCAGGCCGACGATGTCCTGCTGCACCTCGCCGGCCAGCACCCACTCGACCACTTCCATGGTCTCGGCGTCGGTCACGCGCATGCCCTGGATGAATTCGCCCTTCTTGCCCAGGCGGCCCAGGGCGGCCTCGATCTGGGGGCCGCCGCCGTGCACCACCACCGGGTTCATGCCCACCAGCTTGAGCAGCACCACGTCTTCGGCGAAATCGGCCTGCAGCTCCGGGTCGGTCATGGCGTTGCCGCCGTACTTGATGACCAGCGTCTTGCCGTGGAACTTGCGGATATAGGGCAGCGCCTGGGCCAGGATTTCGGCCTTGTCGCGCGGAGCAATGTTGAGGAGGTCGGTCATGGCGTGGGCCCGGCTGTGCAATGGCCCAAATTGTGCCGCAAGCTAGCGCCTCAGCCATCGTGGCACCTTGAAACGCACGATCGCGACATAGGACCACACGTAGGACACCACGAACAGCGCCGTGAAGAACATCAGCATGGCGGTGTTGTTCCAGAACAGCACCGCCGGAATCACCGTCAGCACCGTGAAGCCCCACAGGTAGGGCGAGGTGCGGTTGTTGCGCATCAGCATGCGGCGCGCTTCGTTGTCGTCGTCGAACACGCCGCGCACGATGCGCCGGTAGATGAGCTGGTGGAAATGCAGGGCATCGGCCACGCCCGGCGACTGGCCGCGCAGCAGCTTGCGATAGATGGAAAACAGCGTCTCCCACACGGGGTAGATCAAGAGCAGGGCCGGGAACCAGGGCGACACTTGCGGATAGCGCTGCACCAGCTGGACACTCACAATGGCGATCACCACGCCCCACAGGTAGGCCCCGCCGTCACCGGCGAAGATCAGGCCGCGCGGGTAATTCCACAGCAGGAAGCCGGCGGTGGCGCCCGCCAGCACCAGCACGATGCCGGCCAGCTGGCGGTCGCCGACCAGCAGGCACACGTAGCTGAGCGCGAAGCAGCAGATCAGGGCGACGATGCCGGCCAGGCCGTTGTAGCCGTCGATCAGGTTGAAGGCATGGGGCAGTCCCGCCACGGCGAAGACGGCCAGCAGGATGGCCGGCCAGGCGCTGGCGCCCCACAGCGGCTGCAGCGCGCCGATGCCCAGCGACGGAATGCCCAGTCCCAGCAGCCAGGTGGCCAGCGCCGCGGCCAGCACCGTGAAAACCAGCCGCCAGCGCGCCTGCAGACGGTGGGTCAGGTCTTCGGCGACGCCGCCCACCACCGCGATCAAGGCGACAACCCACCAGGCCAGCGCCGGCAGCGGCTCGAGCCGGATCTGGTTGGTGACGCCCAGCAACTTTTCGGCCCAGACGATCCAGAGCCAGCCCGCCGTGCAGCCGATCATCATGGCCACGCCTCCCAGGCGCGGCACATGGCCGGCGTGGAAGCGTTGCGGCACCGACAGGCTGTAGCGGCGTCCGCTGGTGCGCCCGTAGCGAAGCAGGAAGCCGCAAGCGACGCAGGAAACCGCGCCGCACAGAATCAATAGAATGAGCATGCCCTCTCAGGTTCGACTTGTTATGGGGCGATTCTCTCATCGTTATGAAGATTCTTCTGTTCGGCGCCGACGGCCAGCTCGGCTGGCAACTGCGCCGCAGCCTGGCTCCGCTGGGCGATCTCACCTCGCTCACGCGTGCCAGCACGCCGCACTGCGGCGACCTGGCCGACATGGCGGGCATCGCCGCCAGCGTGCGTGCGCTGCGGCCCGACGTCATCGTCAACGCCGGCGCCTACACCGCCGTGGACCGGGCGGAGTCCGAGCCCGGGGCCGCCTTTGCTGTCAACGCGCGGGCCTGCGAGGCGATGGCCACCGAAGCCGCCCGCACCGGCGCCTGGCTGGTCCACTACTCCACCGAATACGTGTTCGACGGCAGCGGCGAGCGGCCCTGGCGCGAGAGCGATCCGACGGGGCCGCTGAACGTCTATGGGCAAAGCAAGCTGGCCGGCGAGCAGGCGATTGCCCGCCACTGCGAGCGCCACCTGATTCTTCGCACCAGCTGGCTCTTCGAGAGCCGGGGCGCCAATTTCGTGAAGTCGGTGCTGGCGGCAGCGGCCCAGCGCGAAACGCTGGACATCGTGTCAGACCAATGGGGCGCGCCGACGCGGGCCGCGCTGGTGGCCGACGTCACCGCCGATATCGTGCCGCGCCTCGAACAGCGCCTGGCGGGCCTGTATCACCTGGCAGCGGGCGGCGACACCAGCCGGCACGGGCTGGCGCAATACGCGCTGCAATGCGCACGCGAGTGCGGCATGCCCCTCGCCGCCACGGCGCAGGGCCTGCGGCCCGTCCCCTCCTCGGCCTACCCCACGCCCGCCCGCCGTCCCGAAAATTCGCGGCTGGACACCTCGCGCCTGCGCCAGGCCTTCGGGCTGGCGTTGCCGCACTGGCAGCCGGGGGTGCGAGCCGTGGTGGCCGAACTGGCCCAGGCCGCCGTTGCGTCCTGAGGGAAGCGCCCCAAAGCTAAAATGCCCCCCTTAAGCAAGAAAACAGGGATTGCCGAATGAAGCTTGTATCGGTGGTACTTTCCGGCGGTGCCGGAACCCGGCTATGGCCGGCCTCCCGCCAGGCCTACCCCAAGCCGTTCATGAAATTGGGCGGCTCCTCGCTGCTCGCGCAGGCGATCTCGCGTGGGCGCGCCTGCGGCACCGATGAGCTGCTGGTCATCACCAACGAAGACCACCTGTATCTCACGAAGAGCGTGCTCGACCAGATCAAGAATCCGCCCAACGCCCGGTACCTGCTGGAGCCCAAAGGGCGCAATACCGGCCCGGCCATCGCCATGGCCGCGCTGCATTGCGCCCAGGAGCACGGGCCCGACTCGGTGCTGATGGTGCTGCCGGCGGATCACCTGATCCCCGATACGCCGGCATTCGTTGCCTGCGCCATGGAAGCGGCCGAACTGGCCCGCAAGGGCCGCCTGGTGGTATTCGGCATCCACCCGACCGGGCCCGACACCGGCTTCGGCTACCTCGAAGTCGAACACGTGGCTCGCCAGAGCCAGCCGGTGCTGCGCTTCGTCGAGAAGCCCGATCTCGCCACCGCGCAAGGCTATCTCGCCACCGGCCGCTACTACTGGAACAGCGGCATGTTCTGCTTCACCGCGGGCACCATGCTTGCGGCGCTGGCCGAACACGCGGCGCACGCCCTGCAGGCGTCGCGCCAGGTTTTCGAGGCCGGCCGCACGGCCGGGCCGATCACCCGCTTCGACGCCCACCTGTTCTCGCTGCAACCCGACATCAGCATCGACTACGCGGTGATGGAGAAGGCCCGCAACGTCTCGGTGGTCCCGGCCAAGTTCGGCTGGAGCGATGTGGGTTCGTGGCCCGCGGTCTCGCAGGCCCACACGGCCGACGCCAGCGGCAACACCTTCGTGGCCGACGTGGTCGCCATCGACACGCAGGGCACCCACGTGCAGGTCGAAAGCCACGGCCCCAAGATCGTCGCCACCGTCGGCGTGCAGGACCTGGTGGTGGTGGACACGCCCGACGCCCTGCTGGTCGCGCACAAGTCGGCCGCCCAGAAAATCAAGGCGGTGGTGGAAACACTCAAGGCCCGCGGCAATGAAAGCGCGCAGACGCCGGTGGCGGTGAACCGCCCCTGGGGCACCTACTCCACCCTCAAGGAAGAAAGCGGCTACAAGGTCAAGCGCATCACCGTCAAGCCGGGCGAGTCGCTGTCGCTGCAGTACCACCACCAGCGCGCCGAGCACTGGGTGGTGGTGCAGGGCCTCGCGCTGGTGCAGGTGGGCGACCAGGAAAGCCGCACCGAGCCGGGCCAGTACCACTACATCCCGATCAAGGAAAAGCACCGCCTGACCAACATCGGCACCGAAGAGCTGGTGCTGATCGAGGTGCAATGCGGCGCCTACCTGGGCGAGGACGACATCGTTCGCCTGGCAGACACCTATGGACGCGGCTGATGGTCATGCTCAAGGCGCTATGGGCCTATCGGGGGTTCATTCTCGGTAGCGTCAAGCGCGAATTCCAGTCTCGCTACCAGAACTCGCTGCTGGGGGCGGCGTGGACCGTGCTGAACCCGCTGGCGATGATCGTCGTCTATACGGTGATCTTCTCGCAGGTGATGCGCGCGCGCCTGCCGGGCGTGGACAGCACCTTCGCCTACAGCATCTACCTGTGCGCCGGGCTGCTGACCTGGGGCCTGTTCGCCGAGATTTCCAGCCGCTCGCAGACGATCTTCCTGGAAAACGCGACGCTGCTGAAGAAGCTGAACTTTCCGCGGATGACGCTGCCCGTCAACGTGGTGACCAACGCACTGGTGAATTTCGCCATCGTGTTCTCGCTGTTCACGCTGTTCCTGCTGGCCACCGGCAACTTTCCCGGCGTGGCGTACCTGGGCCTGCTGCCGGTGCTGGCGCTGCTGGTGCTGTTCGCGATCGGGCTGGGCGTGACGCTGGGCATCCTGAACGTGTTCTTCCGCGACGTCGGCCAGTTCTTCACGATCTTCCTGCAGTTCTGGTTCTGGCTGACGCCGGTCGTCTACCCCATCACCATCCTGCCCGAGCCGCTGCGCCAGTACATGGATTTGAACCCGATGGCCCGCCTGGTTGGCGCCTGCCAGGAGATCCTGGTCCACGGCCGCTGGCCCGACTGGTGGCAGCTGGCACCGGTGCTGGTGGTGGCGGTGCTGCTTTGCCTGCTGGGCCTGCGCCTGTTCCGCCGGCACGCAGGCGAACTGGTGGACGAGCTGTGAGCGGGCGAGTTCGCCGCAAGGGCAGGCGCTGATGGGCACGATCAAGGTCACCGGCCTGGGCAAGGCCTACAAGCAATACGCCACGCGCTGGTCGCGGCTGGCCGAGTGGCTGGTGCCGTTCGCCGCGCAGCGCCATCACCTCAAATGGGTGCTGCGCGACATCAGCTTCACCGTGGCGCCCGGGCGCGCGCTCGGCATCATCGGCATCAATGGGGCCGGCAAGAGCACGCTGCTGAAGATGATCACCGGCACCACCCAGCCCACCGCCGGCAGCGTGGAGATGACCGGGCGGGTCGCCGCGTTGCTGGAACTCGGCATGGGTTTTCACGCCGATTTCACCGGCCGCCAGAACGTGGTGATGGCCGGCCAGCTGCTGGGCCTGCCGATGGACGACATCCTGCGGCTGATGCCCGAGATCGAGGCCTTTGCCGAGATCGGCGACTACATCGACCAGCCGGTGCGGGTGTATTCCAGCGGCATGCAGATGCGCCTGGCGTTCAGCGTGGCCACCGCCGTGCGGCCCGACGTGCTGATCGTCGACGAGGCGCTGTCGGTCGGCGACGCGTATTTCCAGCACAAGAGCTTCGACCGCATCCGGCGCTTTCGCGAGGAAGGCACCACCTTGCTGCTGGTGTCGCACGACAAGGCGGCGATCCAGTCGATCTGCGACGAAGCCATCCTGCTCGACAGCGGCCGGCTGGCGATGCGCGGCGACCCGGAAACGGTGATGGACTACTACAACGCGCTGATCGCCGAAAAAGAGAACAGCACCGTGCGCCAGCTGCCGACCGAAGACGGCCGGGTGCAGACCGTCTCGGGCACCGGCGAGGTGACGCTGGTCTCGGTGCGCCTGCTCGATGCCGACGGCCTGGCGGTCGACACCATCGACGTGGGCACGCCGGTGACGCTGGAGGTGAGCGTGCGGGTCAACGCCGCCATTCCGCGGCTGGTGGTCGGCTACATGCTCAAGGACCGGCTGGGCCAGCCGGTGTTCGGCACCAACACCCATCACCTGGGCCAGGCGCAAGGCCCGCTGGCTGCGGGCGAGTCGCGGGTGTTGCAGTTCGACTTCACGGCCAATCTCGGCGAAGGCAGCTATTCGGTGGCCATCGCCGCGCACGATTCGGAAACACACATGACGAGAAACTATGAGTGGCGCGACCTGGCACTCGTCTTCAAGGTGGTCAACATGTCGATGCCGGTGTTCGTCGGCACGGTCTACCTGGCCACCGCGGCGCGCGTGAGCACGCCCGACGCCGTCGCGGCGCTCGAATCGCGATGAGCGGCTCTTCCGATTTCTATCGCGCCTTCGAAGACCGGCACCGCGGCACGCGCGAGTCGATCCAGGCTCGCCTGGGCGCCTACCTCACCTTCCTGCGCCCGCTGGCCCGCCTGTTTCCGCAAGGCCAGGCGGCCGACCTCGGCTGCGGCCGCGGCGAATGGCTGGAGTTGCTGGGCGCGCAGGGGTTCCAGGCCCAGGGCGTGGACCTGGACGAGGGCATGCTGCAGGCCTGCCGCGAACGCGGCCTGGACGCGCGCCGCGAAGACGCGCTCGGCTACCTGAAAGGCCTGCCGGACGACAGCCGCACGGTGGTGTCGGCTTTTCACCTGGCCGAACACCTGCCGTTCGAGGACCTGCAGGCGCTGGTGGCGCAGGCGCTGCGAGTAGTGCGCCCGGGTGGCCTGCTGATCCTGGAGACGCCCAACCCCGAGAACCTGGTGGTCGGCTCGTCGGCGTTCTACATGGACCCGACCCACGAGCGGCCCTTGCCGCCGCAGCTGCTCGAATTCCTGCCGGTCTTTCATGGCTTCGGCCGGGTCAAGACCCTGCGGCTGCAGGAGGGCATCCAGCAAGGCCCGGCCGTGCGGCTGGGCCTGATCGACGTGCTGGCCGGCGTCAGTCCCGACTACGCCGTGATCGCCCAGAAGGGCAGCATCGCCGCCAACGGCGACCCGGCGCGCATCGCCGCGCTGATCCAGCTGGACACGGCGTTCGCGCGCGACTACGGCGTGACGCTCAACCAGCTGGCCCACCGCTACGACCAGGAGTGGCAGGCGCGCCTGGAGGAAGTGCGCACCGCGGCCGAGCTCGCGCGGCAGGCAGCGCTGGCTGCCCAGTCCGAGAACCGGCGCGCGCTCGAGTTCTCCGGCGCGTTGCATGAGCGCCTGCTTGGCGAGCTGCGCACCACGCATCTGGAATTGCGCGCATCCCACCAGCAGCTGCAGGCGGTCACCTCCAGCCGCTCCTGGCGCATGACCCGGCCGCTGCGCTGGTCGATGGCGCAAGCCCAGGCGCTGCGCGAACAGGGCCCGGTTGGGCGAGCCCGCCACATCGCCCGCAAGTCGGTGCGCGTAGGGGCGCGCGTGGCCGCCGGAGCATTGAACCGGTTTCCCTCGGCCCGGCGCGCAGCGGGCCGGCTGGTGCGGGCCCTGGGTTTGGGCGACTGGATCGACAGCGCGCGCACGCGAATGAGCGAGCCGGTGGCGCCGCCGCAACCCAGTTCTATGAGCGCCACGACCCGGCGCATGCATGAGTCGCTCAAGCACCTGCTGGCAACGCAAGCCCGGCAGGACGAAAAGAAGGACAGCTAAGTTGCGCATCGTCATCGACCTGCAGGCGGCGCAGTCGCCCCATTCCCGCAACCGGGGCATCGGCCGCTATTCGATCGCGCTCGCCAAGGGCATGCTGCGGCACGGCAGCGATCACGAGATCCTGATTGCCTTGAACGGCATGTACGACAGCACGGTGCTGGACGTGCGCGAGGAGTTCGCGCCACTGCTGCCGCCCCACCGCATCGTCACCTGGCACGGCACGCTGCCGGCGATGGAGCTGCCCGGCGCGTCGCCGGAGCATCGCCGCGCCGCCGAACTGGTGCGCGAAGCCTTCCTGGCCAGCCTGAAGCCCGACGTGGTGCACGTGGCCAGCCTGTTCGAGAGCGGCCCGTACTCCGTGACCAGCGTCGGCCTGGGCACCGGCACGCATCGCACCGCCGTCACCCTGTACGACCTGATTCCCCACGTCTACCCCGAGATCTATCTCGACCGGCCGAAGGCCGCGCGCGATTACGGCGAAAAGATCGATCACCTGCGACGGGCGGACTTGTGGCTGGCCATTTCGGAGTCGTCGCGTCGGGAAGGCATCGAGCGGCTGGGCCTGCCCGCGCAGCAGGTGGTGAACATCTCCTCGGCCGCCGATACCCACTTCACGGCCGGCGCCGTGCCCGCCGAACACGAGGCCGCACTGCGTCATCGCTACGGCCTGTGGCGTCCGTTCGTGATGTACACCGGCGGCATCGATCACCGAAAGAACATCGAAGGCCTGATCGAGGCCTGGGCGGCGCTGCCGGCCGACCTTCGGCTGTCGCACCAACTGGCGGTGGTGTGCTCCGTGCAGCCGGCCGAGCGCGCCCGCCTGGAGCAGCTGGCCGAGCGCAACGGCCTGGCGTTCGGCGATCTGGTCCTCACGGGCTTCGTGCCCGAAGACAACCTGGTGGACCTGTACCGCCTGTGCAAGCTGTTCGTCTTTCCCTCGCTGCACGAGGGGTTCGGCCTGCCCGCGCTCGAGGCCATGTGCTGCGGCGCGCCGGTGATCGGCGCCGACAACAGCAGCATCCCCGAAGTCATCGGCCGCGCCGACGCGTTGTTCCAGGCCCGCTCGCAGGCGTCGATGACGGCGAAGATCCGCGAATACCTGGTGGACGACGGCCTGCGCGACGCGCTGGCCGCGCACGGCCTGCAGCAGGCCCAGCAGTTCAACTGGGACAAGAGCGCGCAGGCCGCGATGGCTGCCATCGAACAGCTTGCGCCCGTCAAACCGCCCGCGCTGCGCGCCGTCTCGCCCGAGCCCGCCACGCGGCCGCGCCTGGCGTTCGTCTCGCCGATGCCGCCGCAGCGCAGCGGCATCGCCGACTACAGCGCCGAGCTGCTGCCGGCCCTGGCCAGGCACTATGAGATCGACCTGGTGCTGGAGCAGCCCGCGCTGGAGCCGCTGCCGGCCGGCTGCTATGGCCAGCAGCGCACCGCCGAATGGTTCCTGGCGCATGGCCACGAGTACGACCGCGTGCTCTACCAGTTCGGCAACTCGGCCTTTCACGAGTACATGTTCCCGCTGCTGGAGCGGCACCCGGGCACCGTGGTGCTGCACGATTTTTATCTGAGCGGCGTGCAGGCGCACCGCGAGCTGGTCACGGCCGGCCAGCCCTACTGGTCGCGCGCGCTGTACGAATCGCACGGCTGGCATGCGCTGGCCCGGCGCTGCGCGGCGACCGACCTCACGGCGGCGATCCACCAGTTTCCGGCCAGCTTCGACGTGCTGCGCCAGGCCGAGGGCGTGATCGTCCATTCGCCCTACTCCAAGGTGCTGGCCTATGAATGGTACGGGCCGGAGATCGCCGACGACTGGGCCACCATTCCGCTGCTGCGGGTGGCGGCGCCGCTGGAACGCGAGGCCGCGCGGGCGGCCCTGGGGCTGGCGCCCGATGACTTCCTGGTCTGCGCCTTCGGCCTCATGGGGCCGACCAAGATGAACCACAGGCTGCTCGCGGCGTGGACGAAATCGGCGCTGGCGCGCGAAGCGAATTGCCGGCTGGTGTTCGTGGGCGAGAACCACCCGGCCGACTACGGCCGCGAGATGCAGCGCGAGATCGCCAGCTTCAACGACGCGGCCAAGGGCAACGGCAAGGTCGCCATCAGCGGCTGGGCCAGCACCGAGGATTTCCGGCGCTACCTGAATGCCGCCGACCTGGCCGTCCAGTTGCGCACGCTGTCGCGCGGTGAGACGTCGGCCGCCGTGCTGGATGCGATGAATCACGCGCTGCCGGTCGTGGTCAACGCGAATGGCTCGATGGCCTACCTGCCCGGCGAAGCCGCTCTGATCCTGGACGACGACTTCACCGACGAGCAACTCACGCGGGCGCTTGAGGGCCTTTGGCGCGACCCGGCGCGGCGCCGCGCGATGGGCCAGGCCGGGCGCCGCCTGATCGAGACGCAGCACTCGCCCGCCGACTGCGCCGCCGCCTATGCGCAAGCCATCGAATCGTTTGCCGGGCGCGCCGCGCAGGAAGGCCCGATGGCGCTGCTGCGCCAGCTCGGACAGACCCTGCCCGCCGATACCGGCGAGCCCTTGCTGGAGAACCTGTCGCGCGCCATTGCCAACAACATGCCGCAGCTGCGGCCGGCTCGCCAGATGCTGATCGACATCACGGCCTGGGTCCGCCATGACCCGGCCGCGGTGTCGGCCCTGCCTCCGCTGCCTGATTTGTTCGATGCGCTGCTGGAGCGCCCCGGCACCGGCTGGCGGGCCGAGCCGGTCTACCAGAACGAGCAGGGCGAATGGCGCTACGCGCGCAACTTCATGCTGCAAAGGCTGTCGTGCCGCGCGCACCTGCTGGCCGAAGATCCGATCGAGCTGCAGCCAACCGACCTGTGGTGGGTGCCCCCCGGCGCCGAGGCCTGGACGGCGCTGCTGCCGGCGCGCGCGCTCGAACTCGGCGTCGTGCCTTTGCAGCTGAGCGATAAGGCGCAGGCGCCGCTGGTCTGGGCCTGGCTCGCGGCCACCGAGCCGGTACGGCGCGGCCGCTTTTGCTATGTCGACATCTCCGAGCTGGTGCGGCACGACTGGCGCTCGGGCATCCAGCGCGTGGTCAAGAACTACCTGATGGAATTCCTGATGCGCCCGCCCGCCGGCAGCACGGTGATGCCGGTTTACGCGACCAAGGACGAGCTGGGCTATCGGCTGGCACTGGGCTACCTGTGCGAACTGGCCGGTCTGGATGCGCCCGAGGACGGCGACCCGCCGCTGGACGCCCAGGCCGGCGACATGTTCCTGGGGCTGGACCTGCAGCCGCACATCGTGCCGCTGCAAGCGCCTTTCCTCAACCCGCTTCAGCAAAGCGGCGTCGGCATGGCCTTCATGGTCTACGACCTGTTGCCGCTGCGGCTGCCGGATTGCTTCAGCCCCGGCGCAGCCGAGCATCACGAGCGCTGGTTGCAGCACATTGCCCGCGCCGAGCTGCTGATCTGCATCTCGCAGGCCGTGGCCGACGACCTGTCGCTGTGGCTGCAGCAAAGGCCGCCCGCCGAGTCTTCGGCGGACGCCCCGCATCGGATGCCGCGCATCCGCGCCGTGCATCCGGGTGCCAACCTGGCCCACACGCTGCCGACCCGAGGGCTGCCGCCCGACGCGGCCGAGCTGCTCGCGCAGATCCGCCAGCGGCCCGCCTTCCTGATGGTCGGCACCCTGGAGCCGCGCAAGGCCCATGCGGCGGTGCTGGCTGCTTTCGAGCAGCTGTGGGCCGGCGGCGAGGACGTAGGCCTGGTCATCGTCGGGCGTCCGGGCTGGATGGTCGATGAGCTGCTGTCGTCGCTGGGCACGCATCCCGAACGGGGCCACCGGCTGGTCTGGGTCGAGGACAGCAGCGACGAATTCCTGGAGCAGGTGTACGCCGCCAGCGCCTGCCTGGTCGCGGCTTCGCTGGGCGAAGGCTTCGGCCTGCCCATCGTCGAAGCCGCCAAGCACGGCCTGCCGATCATCGCCCGCGATTTGCCGGTGTTCCGCGAAGTGGCGGGCGAACACGCCTGGTATTTCGCCGACGACGCGCCGGAAGCGCTGGCCGCCAACTTCTCCCAGTGGCTGTCGCGCTTCCGCGAAGGCCGCCATCCGGCGCCGCAGGGAATGCGGTGGCACAGCTGGCGCGCCAGCGCCGACAAGGTCAAGCAGCTGTTGGTCGAGCAAGACTGGGATGGGCGCCCCGCAGCCCGGTGAGCGCGGGCGCATGCTCTACATCGACGCCGGCCACACCGCCCGTGGCGCCCACTACACGGGGATCCAGCGCTTCGTGCGCCACACGCTGCGCCTGGCCCATGCGCTGCGCAGCGGGCAGGTAGCGGCCATTGGCGCCCACGAGGGCCGCTGGTCGTGCCTGGCAGCGCTCGAAGCGCACCCGCTCGAAGGATTGACAGCCTTGCCGCTCGCCGGCGGTCCGCCGCGCTTCGACGAACACAGCCACGTGCTGCTGGCCGACCGCTTCTGGCACACCGGCGAGTGGCAGGCGCTGGAGCTGCTCCTGGCCAGCCCGGCCCGCATCACCGTCGTGGTCTACGACCTGCTGTCGCTGCAGCAGCCTGACTGGTTCACGGCCGGTGTCGGCGAGCGCTTCGCCCGCTACCTGCGGCGGGTGCTGCCGCACGCCGATGGCATCGTCTGCCTGTCGGCCGCAGTTCGCACCGATCTTCACGCATGGATGCGCGCGCAGGGCATGGCGGCGGCCGCCATCGACGTGGTGCCGCCGGGGCACCGCGTCTGGCAAGGCGTGCCCGAAGCCTCTGCTTCGCTGCCGGCGAACTGGCAGGACGGCAGCGTACCCTTCGTGCTGCAAGTGGGTACGCTGGAGCCGCGCAAGAACCACGCTCTCACGCTGGCCGCGCTGCAGCGTCTGTGGGACGAAGGCTGCGAAGTGGGTTGCCTGTTCGTCGGCCAGCGCGGCTGGCTGATGGACGGGTTCATCGATGCGATGCGCAGCCTGCCGCAGTGGCAACGCCGGCTGTACTGGCTGGCCGAATGCGCCGATGCGCAACTCGACTGGTGTTATCGCCGGGCCGCGGCGGTGGTCTATCCGTCGGCCAATGAGGGCTACGGGTTGCCGCTGGCCGAAGCCGCTGCCTGCGGCGCGCCGGTGATTGCCACCGACACGCCGGTCCACCGGGAGGTGGCGCGGTCATTGAGGAATGGCGGCGCGGTGCTGTGTGAGGCGGAAGTGGATGCGCTGGCGGCGGCGATTCGCGGGGTGCTGAAGGCGCCGCGTGGAGCCGGGGCGTTGGCGGTGGCGCGGAATTGGGGGGATGCGACGAGGGAGTTGCTGGGGGTGATGGGGATCGGCGAAGCGCGCCCCCCCCCCAACCCTCCCCCAAAGGGGGAGGGAGTCAACTACGCCTACAGCGTGTAGACCATTCCGTTCTCGATCGTCCCGATCACCGTGGCCTGGTTCTCGGGCGATTCGCTGAAGCCGACCAGCACGTTGGCTCGCGTGAAGCCGTTGTTGTCGAGGTTGTTGGTGTGGTACGCGTAGCCCTCCGCATCCGGCTCGCGGTCCAGCACGTTCAGGTAGAGCTGCCGGACGAAATCGCCGGTGCTCAGGTTGCCGTAGGTCGCGCCGAACTCCGGGCTGTTGATGAAGTTCTGCGCAACCTGAAAGATGTTCAGGCCGTTGTCGAGATCCCGCATCTGGTAGCCCAGGCCGCCCAGGTCGGGCGTGCGGTCGAACGCGGCCTGGTACAGCCGATAGGCCATGCCCGCGTTGCCGTCGAGGTCCAGCGCCACGCGGGCATCGAGGAACTGAAGCCGTTCCACATTGACCAGCAGATCGGTGCCTTCGGCGCCGTTGTGGGTCAGGCTGAAACCTTCCGCCGTGGCGTCGATGGTGTAGTTCCAGACCGAGCCGTTGACCAGCAAGGTGTCGATTCCCATTCCGCCGTCGATGGCTCGCTGCGCGCCGGCGCCGGTGACCGAGGCAGCGGCACCCTCACCATAGGGTCCGCGGTCGTCGAACAGCACGCGCTCCACGTTGGTCAGGTTATCGGCTTCGAACGCGCCGCTATTGATCGCAATGGACAAGCCCGATGCGGTTGCGCCGACGCCGAAGTCCAGCCCGCGGCCCTGATACAGCACGGTGTCCACGCCGGCCAGTCCATCGATCGCGGAGCCGTTCGACAGGCCCGGCTGGGTGGCCGCCTGAACCAGCGGTCCCGAGAAGACCATATAGCCATTCCAGGCCATCTCGTCCTGGCCTTGCAAAGTGGACATGTCCTGGCGGAAGTACGTGCCAGATGCGAGGGGCAGGTCATGACCATTGAGCGTGACGCTGCGCAGATAGATGTTGCGGTCTTCCTGCGGCGAAATCACGATGTCGTTGAGGTACTGCAGCATGACGCTCTCGATCGGGCCGTTCGGCACGGCCACCTCGATGGTCTGGGTCTGTCCTTGCCGGGCGTCGGCGGTGATGAGCACATTGGCCAGCACCACGTTGCCGTTGATCAGCACGTTGGCCAGCGGCCATCCGTTCTGGGCCTGCGTCGCGCTCACCTGGAACACCAGCCTGCCGGCGGTGTAGGAGGCATCGGGGTGGGCAACGATCACATCGTTGCCGCTGGTGCCATTGATTGCCGTGGTTGCCATGCTGTCTCCCTGTTGCAGTGGTAGAGATTCACTCTACCCACCAAGGGGCGGCAACCCAATAGCGCGTTCGGACTATGCTTCAGCTAAGCTCTGCAGCGTCAGACGGTGTACATCATGCCGTTCTGCATGACGCCGATCAG
>JAKFEZ010000013.1:0-15320 GCA_036675435.1 Ramlibacter sp.
TCGCCATATTCCTGCTGCCAGTCCATCACCCGCTCGCTGCCGGTGCCGAGCGTCTGCTCCAGCTTGTCCACGGTTTCGTGGGCCTTCTGGGCAACGCGGTGGACGGTGCCGGTGCCCGTCGTGCCGTTCAGGCTGGTGGTACCGCCGGATACGTTCATGCTGGTGATGCTTTCTGTGGTTTCGCTGTTCATGTTGCTTCCTCTCGGGCATGTTCGAAAAAATCGCCAGCGGCGCCGGCGAAGCCTCACTGTAGGAAGCTCGTCACTTTCGCGCTGTCGGCCAAAGCAATGCAACCTCTGTAGGACAAATCCTGCCATCGTCCCGGGCCATGTACATTTGCTGATCCTCGTGAAGCCGTGACATGAAAAAAGCAACACGTATCGCCTCGGCCGGATCCATCACCGACGTCGCCGGCATCGAGGTCGGCCATTTCACCGACGACCGGCGGCCCACCGGCTGCACAGTCATCATCGCGCGGGGCGGCGCCATCGGCGGGGTCGACGTGCGCGGTGCCGCGCCGGGCACGCGCGAAACCGACCTGCTGGCGCCCACCAACCTGGTCGACACCGTGCATGGCATCTTGCTGGCCGGCGGCAGCGCCTGGGGGCTGGATGCGGCAACCGGCGTGGTGCGCTGGCTGGAAGAGCAAGGCATCGGCATGCCGGTCGGGCCGCTGCGGCTGCCCATCGTGCCGGGCGCGGTGCTGTTCGACCTGCTGGTCGGCGACGGAACGATCCGGCCGGATGCGCAGGCGGGCTACCGCGCCTGCGAGCTCGCCTGCGCCAAGCCCCCCGCCGAAGGCAACGTGGGCGCCGGCGCCGGCGCCGCGGTGGGCAAGATATTCGGCATCGACCGGGCCATGAAGGGCGGCATCGGCAGCGCGTCGGTCACTGTGGACGGCATCACCGTGGGCGCCCTCATCGCCTGCAACGCGCTGGGCGACGTGATCGACCCCGACACCGGCCGCCCGATCGCCGGCGCGCGCACCCGCAACGGCAAGGCGCTGATGGACACGCGGCGCGCGCTGTTGCGCGGTGAATCGCCCAAGCCCCTGCTGGCCGGCACCAACACCACCCTGGGCGTGATCGCCACCGACGCTGCGATCTCCAAGGCCCAGGCCACCAAGCTGGCGCAGATGGGCCACGACGGGCTGGCGCGCACCATCAACCCGGTTCACACGATGTCGGATGGCGACACCCTGTTCGCCCTGGCAACCGGCCGCGCCGGCCGCTCGCCGGGCATGATGGTGCTGGGCACCATGGCGGCGGAAGCCACCGCGCTGGCGGTGTTGCGCGCGGTGCGGGCAGCCCAGGGTTTGAAAATCGGCAAGCTGCACCTGCCGTGCGCGGCCGACCTGGCCTGAACAAGACAATGCCCAAGGCCATCCGGCACACGCTGCTGTCGCTGCGCGACCTGCTGGTGTCGGCCGCGCCGTTCGCCCTGGTGGCTGTGGCGCTGCTGACGCTCGCCTACCTGTGGCTCGACCCGACGCCGCCCCGGCAGGTGACGCTGGCCACCGGCCCCGCGCAGAGCGCCTACGACGAGTTCGGCAAGCGCTACCGCAAGGCCCTGGCGGCCGAAGGGATCGAGGTCGTGCTGCGGCCCAGCGAAGGCTCCGTGGACAACCTGCGGCTGCTGCGCGAGGGCCAGGCGGATCTCGGCTTCGTGCAGGGCGGCAGCAGCGAGCGCGAAGCCCCCGAGGAGAGCGGTCTCCAATCGCTGGGAAGCCTGTTCGTCGAGCCCATCTGGTTGTTCTATCGGGAGGCTGCCGCGCGAAAGGTGAACGGCGCACCCGTCGCCGCCGGGGGCCGGCTCACGTCATTGACGCAGCTGCAAGGCCTGCGCCTGAACGTCGGCACGGCCGGCAGCGGGGTGCCTCGCCTCATGGAAAAGCTGTTCGAGGCAAACAACATCGATCCCGGCCAGGTCACGCTCTCGAAGCTGGAACAGACACCCGCTACGGTCGCCTTCCTGGGAGGGGAACTCGACGCGATCGTGTTCGCGTCGGCCCCCGAGTCGCTGATGGTGCAGATGCTGCTGCAGACGCCCGGCGTGCAGTTGATGGACTTCGCCCAGAGCGAAGCCTATTCGCGCCGGTTTCCCTTTCTCGCGCCGGTGGTGCTGCCGCGAGGCGTCGTCGACCTGGCGCGGGACCTGCCGCCCGCCGACCTGCGCCTGGTCGCCACCACCACTGCCTTGCTGACGCGCGAGCAGACGCACCCCGCGCTGCTTCAGCTGTTCACGCAGGCTGCCCGGGAGATCCACGGGCCGGCCGGCTGGTTCAACCGGGCCGGCAGCTTCCCGGCCACCGAGCACAGCGAATACCCGGTGGCGCCGGAAGCCGAGCGCGCCATCCACGGCGGCCGCCCCTTCCTGCAGCGCTACCTGCCTTTCTGGCTGGCCAACCTGGTCGAGCGCATGTGGCTGGCGCTGGGCATCATCATCGCCATCCTGCTGCCGCTGTCGCGCATCGTTCCGCCGCTCTACGAGTTTCGCGTGCGCTCGCGGGTGTTCCGCTGGTACGGGCAGCTGCGCGCTATCGAGCAGCAGATGCAGGCCGGCGACGCCGACACCGCGCAGCTCAACCAGGAGCTGGACCAGCTCGAACACAAGGCCGCCCGCATCAACGTGCCCTTGTCGTATGCCGACGAGCTGTACGCCCTGCGCAACAACATCAGCCTGGTGCGATCCCGCCTGCAGAACCGCTGAGGCCGTGGCCCGGCTCGTGGGGTGGGATGTCAGCCGGCGCTGTTGCGCAGCGCAGCCTGCGCCACAGCATCCAATGCACCCTCGACGGGCGCCTGGTCCGAAACCAGGCGCAGGGTGCCGCCTTGACGCATCTCGCCCACCAGCCGTCGGGTCATCGAATGCGGTTTGCCGCCCGCGCCCGCGAACATGAACAGCGTGCCGTGGGGGCTGGCCCAGCTCACTTGAAAGCGCGCCCAGCCGCCACCATCCATCTGCATGTCGACCCAGGTGCCAGGCTGCAATTGCAACTCGGTCAGGCCTGCCGCCAGCGCCAGTTCGGGCGGGGCCGTGTCACCGAAGCCCGGCTGCGTCTGCTGGAACAAGGGCTTGGGCACCACCGAATGGTGGGTTTCCATGAAGCCGGAGTGCTGGGCCTCGGTCGGGCCCAGCCAGGGGCCGGACTCCTGCGCGTCTTCGTCGAGCATGGCGTCCAGCTCGTCGCGCGTCATGGCGGTGTCCGGCGGCACCGGCCGCTGCGCCTGCTGGCTTTCGTGCAGACCTGCCGTGCCGCGCAGCTTGATCGCCTGGCGGTGACGCTCGGCCAGCCCGTCGAGAAATCGCTTCACCGACGGGCCGGGATAGTCGATGGTGGCCAGTCCGTGGCGCAGCTTCTCGATCAGCACCGGGATCAGCTTCATCAGCTTGGCCGTGTTGCCGCCGGCCAGCCGGGGCTGCGCGCTCCAGAGCAGGTCGTTGATGATGCCGGCGTAGCCGCCAGGGTCGGTCGCGCCGGCCGCATCGCCCAGTCGGGCCTGGGCCATCACTTGTGACCACGGCCCGATCAGAAAAGCCGCGATGTCGCGCGGCGCGCCCGCTTCTTCGGCCAGCCCGCGCATGTCCTTGGCGATCTTGCCTGCGAGCAGGTTGCGCTGCTCGGCCTGCAGCAGCGCCCGCACCGCCTTTTCGCGGTAATGGCGATCGCGCTGCTGCTGTTCGCCCCAGGCTTCCTCCAGCGACCGGAGCGCGAACTCGAAGGGCTCCGGGCCGGGAACGGCCGTGGACAGCAGCACGTCCACGGCCTGCTGCAGCGGTTCCAGAAAAGCGGCAAAGCCCGGCGCATCGACCGAGTCCCAGGCCAGGCTGCGCTGGGTCATCTGGTCCAGCAAACGGCGCGCCGGGTGCCGGCGATCGCTGAAGAAGCGCGGGTCTTGCAGCCCCAGCCGGAGCAAAGCCGGCTCCAGGTCGCGCACCGTCTGCTGCACCGGCGGCAACAGGCGCGCATCGGTTGCGATGTTTTCCACCATCAAGGTGACCACTTCCAAGCCCAGCGCCTGCCCCGGCCCGCTCGCCTGGCCGCGCAACTGCGCGTGCAGGGCGGCCACGCCTGCGGCTTGCGGCTGCGGCGGCTGGCCGACAGCCTTCCGCTGCTTGAGCCGGTCCATCACCTGGTCGACCTGCTTCATCTCCTGGAGGACCTCGAACGCCGCCGGCACGGTCACCGAAAACTCGGGCCGTTCGGCCGCACCAGCGACCGGATCGCCCTCTGCCGGGGCGGTGACGTTGAATTCGCCGGAAAGAAGCCGCCGCAGTTCGCGGACATTGAGCAAGGTGCTGGCCTGGGCGGCGGCGGCGGGCGACTCGGCCGCCGACGGCAGGCCGTCGGGCGCCGGAACCGCGTTGAACCGGGCCTGGACCACGCCCTGCGAGCGCAGCATCTGCGCCAGCTCGGAATACACCCGCGCCAGCTCCTCCCCCAGTGCCTCGCCCAGGTGCTGCATCCAGCGCGAGCGCACCGCCGTGGGCACCGGGCTTTGCAGCGTGACGGTGCGCAGGCTGCGGACGTACACCTCGGGGCGCAGTGGATTGCGGTCGGCGCGAACGCTGGCCAGTCCCTGGACGGCGCACACCAGCGCGTTGAGTTCGGCCAGTTCGGCCTCGACCTGGGCCAGCACCGATTGCTGCAGGCGCATCAGCTCCACGCTCTCCTGCATCTGGTCGTCGCCCATGAGTTCGAGCGCCTCGAACCGCAGGGCGCCCGACTTGCGCGTGTCGCCGGCGATGGCTTGCGCAAATTCAGCGAGCAGCGCTTGCGGATAAGCCTCGCACAGCGCGTGCTCGTGCTTCATGAGCGTGCGCACGGCATCGATGAGGAGCTTGCGCTCGTGCTCGTCGGGCGCCATCGCGGCGCGCCGCGGCATGGTGCCGCCGGCTCGCACCACCAGCCGCTGCATCAGGGTGCGGCCCTGGGCCGCGGCTTCCTTCATGCAGGCGCGATAGAGGGCTGGGTACGACATGTTCTGCGGCCCCGTGGACATGGATGAGTCCTCCTTGGCTTAGGGTCTTGAAGGCCGCAAGCCCGGGCTGGCAGGGGTCCCGGCCTACGAACGGCTGTGGCAGCCCGAGTTTAAGCTGGCCGCGTCGATGATCAATCGGGAGAATCCAATGGCGAATCCGCTTCTGGGACAAATCTTGGGAAGTGTTTTTTCCAATGCCATGCGGGGCCGAGCGCGTAGCGGGCCGTTCGGCGGCAATCAGGGTGCGGGCGGCGGCTTGGGCGATCTGCTGGGGGGCATCACCGGCCGCGGCGCACCGGGGGCCGGCGTGCCGGGCCTAGGGGGGCGAGGCGGCTTGGGTGGCAACAGCGGCATGCTCGTTGCCATGTTGCTGCCCTTTGCCATGCAATGGGTGCAGCGCAACGGCGGCGTGGGCGCGGTGCTCGAGCGCTTCAGGCAAAAAGGGTTCGGCCAACAGGCCGATTCGTGGGTGTCGGCCGGGCCCAACGCGCAGCTCAAGGCCGAAGAAATCGACGAGGTGGTGGGCGGTGAGGAAATGTCCCGCCTGGCGCGTCAGCTCGGGGTGCCCGAACGGGAAGTCGCGCTGGGCTTCGCCGACATCCTGCCGGAAATGGTGGACCAGCTCTCGCCCGAGGGCCAGGTGCCCGCCGAAGCCGACGACGCACTGGACGCCGGCCTCTCCGAAGTCGAGAAGGAACTGAGCCACATCACTGTCAACTCACTGCCATAGCCATGACACGAGATCAGCGGCCGCTCCCGCGGCCCGCCTGATCGAGCGCACTTGAATGTACGCGCAGCCGTCGTTATTTAAGCGCCTTGTAGCGCATGCGCTTCGGCTTGGCGCCCTCTTCGCCCAGGCGCTTGCGCTTGTCGGCCTCGTACTCCTGGTAGTTGCCGTCGAAGAAGGTCCACTGGCTGTCGCCTTCGGCCGCCAGGATGTGGGTGGCGATGCGGTCCAGGAACCAGCGGTCGTGGCTGATCACCATCACACTGCCGGCAAATTCGAGCAAGGCATCTTCCAGCGCCCGCAGGGTTTCCACGTCCAGGTCGTTGGACGGTTCGTCCAGTAGCAGCACGTTGCCGCCGGCAATCAAGGTCTTGGCCAGGTGCAGCCGGCCGCGCTCGCCCCCGGAAAGGGTTCCGACGCGCTTTTGCTGATCGCCGCCGTTGAAGTTGAAGCGGCCGGCATAGGCGCGGCTGGCCATCTGGAACTTGCCGACGTTGAGGATGTCCAGGCCGCCGGAGATGTCTTCCCAGACGGTCTTCTGGTTCGCCAGCTCGTCGCGGTGCTGGTCGACGAAAGCCATCTTCACCGTGGAGCCGATCACCACTTCACCGCTGTCCGGCTTTTCCTTGCCGGCGATCAGCTTGAACAAAGTCGACTTGCCGGCGCCGTTGGGGCCGATGATCCCGACGATGGCGCCGGGCGGCACCGTGAAGCTCAGGTTGTCGATCAGCACGCGGTCACCGAACGACTTGCTGACGTTGTGGAACTCGATCACCTGCTGGCCCAGGCGCTCAGCCACCGGGATGAAGATCTCCTGGGTTTCGTTGCGCTTCTGGTATTCGATGTCGGAAAGTTCCTCGAAGCGGGCCAGCCGCGATTTGCTCTTGGCCTGGCGCGCCTTGGGATTCTGGCGCGACCACTCCAGCTCCTTCTTGAGAGCCTTGAAGTGGGCTTCCTCGGTCTTTTGCTCCTGGGCCAGGCGGTCGCCCTTTTGCTCCAGCCAGGTGCTGTAGTTGCCCTTCCACGGAATGCCATTGCCGCGGTCGAGTTCCAGAATCCATTCGGCCGCGTTGTCCAGGAAGTAGCGGTCGTGGGTGATGGCGACCACGGTGCCGGAGAACCGCGTGAGGAACACTTCGAGCCACTCCACCGACTCGGCGTCCAGGTGGTTGGTGGGCTCGTCGAGCAGCAGCATGTCCGGCTTGGAGAGCAGCAGCCGGCACAGCGCAACGCGGCGCTTCTCGCCGCCGGACAACACGCCGATGCTGGCGTCCCAGGGCGGCAGGCGCAGCGCGTCGGCGGCGATTTCAAGCTGATGCTCGGAGTCGGTGCCGGAGGTGGCGATGATCGCTTCGAGGCGGGCCTGCTCGGCCGCCAGGGCGTCGAAATCGGCGTCGGGCTCGGCGTAGGCGGCGTACACCTCTTCCAGCTTGGCCTTGGCCGCGAACACCTCGCCCATCGCCTCTTCCACGCTCTCGCGCACGGTGTGCTCGGGATTGAGCTTGGGCTCCTGCGGCAGGTAGCCGATGTTGAGGCCGGGCATGGGAATGGCCTCGCCCTCGTACTCCTTGTCGACGCCGGCCATGATCTTGAGCAGCGTGGACTTGCCCGAGCCGTTCAGGCCCAGCATGCCGATCTTGGCGCCGGGGAAGAAGGACAGCGAGATGTCCTTGAGGATCTGCCGCTTCGGCGGCACGATCTTGCCGACGCGGTTCATGGTGAAGACGTACTGAGCCATTGGAGATATCTTTTCAGGAATACTGCGGGTGCAAACCCTCGATTATCGGGCTTGCGGGGGGACCGGGGGCTTTTGGGCTCTTTCCCTCCCCCAAAGGGGGAGGGAGTCCAATCCGCAGTCAGCCCTTGCCGTCCAGAGAATTCTTCAATGCCGCCTTGGCCACCTGGTCGAGCGCCTCGTCGACCACGTTGCGCTCGGCGATCACCTTGATGAGGCCCTGGGCTCGCAGCCGATCCATGGTGCGGCGCGACATCGAATGGGCCGTGCCGGCCAGCGAGGTGAACATGAACAGGGTGGCGTGCGGGCTGGCCCAGGTCAGCTGGGCGCGCAGCCATTGGTCCTTGACCATCAGCTCGACCCAGGTGCCGGTCTTCATGTCACCCGCGCGGGCCGGACCGCTGGGCTCTTCGTGCACGGCTTCGGGGCTGGCGACGTGTTCGGGGGCCAGGGCAGCGCTGTTCAGGTAACCCGATTCGGCGGCTTCGTGCTCGTCCAGCCACATCTCGGCGGCGTTGTTCATGCTGTCGCTGAAGTCCGATTCCTGGGCTTCGACCTCATCCGCCGCTGCCTGGCTGACGGCATCGCGGCCCTGGTGCACGGCCGCGCGGTGAATGGTGATGAGGCTATTGAAAAAGCGCGCCGTCAACTCCGGCGGGTATTCGATGCGGTCCAGGCCCTCGCGCAGCTTGGACAGCAGCCCGGGGATCATCTGCACCAGGCGCTTGGCGCGGCCGCGGGTGGCGGTGCTTCTTTGCACGCTCCACACCATGTCGTCCACCATGGCCCGATAGCCGTACGGGTCGTCGGAGCCGTCGGCGCAGCTGAGCTGGGCTTCGGCCACCACCTGCGCCCACGAGTTCCTGAGGAAATCGCCGACGAAATCGGGCACTTCCAGGCCTTCGACCTGCTGCGCGAACTCGGCTGCCAGCTTCTGCGCCAGCAAGTTGCGCTGCTCGGCGTGCAACAGCGCGCGCGCCGCTTCCTCGCGCCGCTGCCGCACGACCTGGTCGTGCTCGCTCCACTGGTCCTGCAGATGGTCCATCAGCTCGCCGAAGGTGTCGGCATCGACCACCTTGCTGGTGAGCCAGCGCACGGAATCCTCCACCGTCACCAGGAAGCGGGGCCAGCCCGGGTCTTTGTCGTCGGCGAACGCCAGGCTGCGCTGGGTGATGCGGTCCAGGAACTGGCGCGCCGGATGGGTGCGATCGCTGAAAAAGCGCGAATCCTGCTCGGCCAGCTTCAACACGCCCGGCTCGATTTCCTTGAGCTGGCGCTTGAACTCGGGCAGCAGCCGCTTGTCGGCGGCCAGGTTGTCGAACAGCAGCCGCACCACTTCTTCGCCCAGCTGCAGGCCCAGCCTCGGCGGCGATGCTTCGTGTGCGGCCACGGGCGGCGCAGCCAGCATGTCGGGCGGCTCGGCCGGGACTTCGGGCTTGGGCCTGCGCTCCAGCTTCTGCACCAGGGCATCGACCTGCTTCATTTCCTGGAGCATCGACATCGAGGCCGGCATGGTGTGCAGGAAATCGCGCGGCCCGCCGGCCTGGGCATCGAAATCGCCGGCCAGCAGCTTGCGCAGCCGGTCCAGCGTCAGCAGGGTCTTGGCCATCGAATCGGCCACCGGCGCGCCACTGGCGCCGCCGCCTTTCTGGACCCGGCCGCCGATCGGTACGGCCAGCTCCACGCCGCTGGAGCGCAGCCAGTCGGACAGCTCCCGGTAGAGCTTGCGCAGGTTGGCGCCCAGCAGCCCGGCCGCAGGCGCAATCAGCACCTCGCGCGCCTGGGCGTCCGGCACGTGCAGTGCCAGGCAGAACTGGAGCGCACGCACGAAGACGTCGGGGCGCAGCGGGTTGAGCCCGGGCTGGATGGTGCGCCAGCCCAGCAAGGTGCTCATCAGCGCGTCGAGCGTGGGCAGCGCATCGTCGACCGCCAGCGACACCTCCTGCTGCGCACGCGCGACCTCGATGCTCTGGTCGAGCTCGGCGTCCTCGAACAGCCGCAGGTCCTCGAAGCGCAGCAGCTCGGTGTGAACCTGCTCCTTGCCGCCGCCCTCGTACACCAGCCGCGTCAATTCAGTGCGGTACGTGGCGCTGACGGCCTTGGCATTGGTGGACAACTCGAGGATGGCCATCTTGGTGCCGGGCTGCTGAAAGCCCGCGATGCGGCGCGCGCTGGTGGGCGAAGCGGCGGCCGTGAGGCCGTTGAGCATGTCCGTCACCAACAGGTCGGCTTGCTGCAGCATGGCTTCCAGGCAGTCGTTGAGCGACGGCTGGAAAGAGGTGGGGTCGTCGGAGACGCCGAGTCGAAGCTTCAGCAGTGTGGCCATCGGGAGTTGGGTAAAGCGAACCAAATTATCTATCCGCATGGTTGAGCAGGCCAGTTTTCGCCCACGGTTGCGTTGCAAGAACGCACAAATGAGACACCGACGAGCCGTTGGGTGTAAGCCGAACGATTGAAGTGTTGGCCACGTTCAGGGCCGAGGAAACTGGTTGGGCTTGGGCTTTCTGCAGGGTTCGGGACAATCGTGCGACAATGACGGCTGTTGCGGACTCCAGTTGCCCGCAACCTCAGCGACTCGCTGGGGACGAAGCCGGCTTCACCGCAAGCGGGCAGGCTCCCACCCTTGAACCTCATCTGCCTTTGACTGGCTCGGTGCCCCGCACCGTACAGGCCGATTCCCAAGCGCCATGGATGGCGCACCTTTAAATGACTTTTGACGAACTGAACCTGGCACCCGCCATTCTCAAAGCCGTGCGCGAGCAGGGCTACGAAACCCCCACCCCCATCCAGGCCCAGGCGATTCCCGCTGTCCTGGAAGGCCACGACCTGCTCGGGGGCGCCCAGACCGGCACCGGCAAGACGGCGGCGTTCACCCTGCCGATGCTGCACAAGCTGACCCTCGGCCGCAGCAGGACCAACAAGTTCGGCAAGGATGGCATCGCCGCCCTGGTGCTCACGCCCACGCGGGAGCTCGCCGCGCAGGTGGAGGAGTCCATCCGTACATACGGCAAGTACCTCCAGCTCACGTCCACCGTCATCTTTGGCGGTGTTGGCATGAACCCGCAGATCAGCAAGCTCAAGGCCGGCGTCGACATCCTCGTCGCCACCCCAGGCCGCCTGCTCGACCTGCAGCAGCAGGGCATGCTCGATCTCAGCACGGTCGAAATCCTCGTGCTCGACGAAGCCGACCGCATGCTGGACATGGGCTTCCTGCCCGACGTGAAGAAGATCCTCGCGCTGATGCCCAAGGAAAAGCAGTCCCTGCTGTTCTCGGCCACCTTCAGCGACGAAATCCGCGATCTGGCCAACGGCCTGCTGAAGAACCCCCAAAGCATCCAGGTGACGCCCCGCAACACCACGGTGCAGCGCATCACGCAGGTGGTGCACCCGGTCGGCCGCGCCAAGAAAAAGCAGCTGCTGGCCCACATCATCCAGGAACATGACTGGAGCCAGGTGCTGGTGTTCACCCGCACCAAGTTCGGCGCCAACAACGTTGCCGAGTTCCTGACCAAGAACGGCATCCAGGCGATGGCGCTGCACGGCAACAAGAGCCAGTCGGCCCGCACCCAGGCTTTGAGCGGCTTCAAGAGCGGTGAGATTCGCGCGCTGGTGGCGACCGACATCGCGGCCCGCGGCATCGACATCGACGAGCTGCCGCACGTGGTCAACTATGAAATCCCCAACGTCCCGGAAGACTACGTGCACCGCATCGGCCGCACCGGCCGCGCCGGCAACGAAGGCGCCGCCGTGAGCTTCGTCTGCCTCGACGAAGAAGGCTGGATGCAGGAGATCGAGCGCTTCACCAAGCAGCGCATCCCCTCGGTCGTGGTCGAGGGCTTCGGCCCCGAGCCGGACGAGCGCGGCGAGCCTATCGCCATGGGCCGCCAGACCATCTGGGGCGGTGCCGGCAAGCCGCCGAGCCGCGAAGTGATGATGGCCGCTGCCAAGGCCGCGCGCCAGGAAATGATGCAGCGCATCCGCGACAACAAGGGTGCCGAAGGTGGCGGCCGCGGCGGCGATCGCTCGGCCAAGCCCAAGCAGCCGCAAGGCCAGCGCAGCGCGAACGGCAACGGCAACGGCGCGCGCAGTGGCAACGGCAATGGCAACGGTGGCCGCAACGCCAATGCGCCGCGGACAGGCGGAGCCCGTCCGCCCCAGCAGAGCCGTCCGCCCAACGGCCATGCGCCGCGTCACGCCGACGACGCGCAGCCGCGCGATGGGGCGCACAATAGCTCCAGCCCGTTCGTGCAACGCGACGCCCCTGTGAGACACACCGATGGACAACCCGATCCCCTGCGCACCAGCGTCGACAGCATGGGCGGGCGCGGGCGCCGCGGCGGCGGTGGAGGCGGCGGTGGCCGCTCGAACCGTTCTGGTGGCGGGGGCTTCGGGCCTCGTGGGCCGGGCAATCCTGCAAGGACTTTTGGCCGATGATTCGGTGGCGGCGGTCCATTCGCTGGGCCGCCGCGAACTGCCTCTCAGGCATCCCAAGCTGACCCAGCACCGGGTCGATTTCAAGGCCTTGCCGGCGCTTCCCAGCGTCGGCGAGGCCTTCGTCGCTCTGGGCACCACCATCAAGGTGGCGGGCAGCCAGGAGGCATTCCGGGCCGTCGATTTCGACGCGGTGGTGGCCGTGGCTCAGGCCGCGAGGGCGGGCGGCGCGGGGAAGCTCGGCGTGGTCAGCGCGATGGGGGCGGACCCCCGCTCGAAAATCTTCTACAACCGGGTCAAAGGTGAAATGGAAGCGGCGCTGTCAGCGCTCGGCTTCGAAACGCTCGTGGTCGCGCGGCCTTCGTTCCTGGCAGGCGACCGCGAAGCACTGGGGCAGCCGCTGCGCGGTGGCGAGAAGCTCGCGCTGAATGTCAGCCGCATGCTGGCGCCCTTGATCCCCGACAACTACAAGTCGATCGATGCGGCGAGCGTGGCGCGGGCACTGCTGGAAGCGGTGCCTGCCCGGAAGGGAAGGCACATCCTGTTGTCGGGGCAGATGCGCTGAGGCGAGGTTGCCCCCATCCCAACCTTCCCCCAAAGGGGGAAGGAGCAAACTGCCTCCCCGGCTACGACACCCGAACCACTGCGTCGGCCCGCTTGTGCAGGTCAGGCAGAAGTTCGATGCCCAGCCCCGGCTGGTTGCCTACAGTGATCATTCCGTCCTTCACCACCGGCAGCTGCGTCACGAGATCCTTGTACCAGCCGGTGTAGAAGGCGCGCACGCTCTCCTGGATCATGGCATTTGGCGCGTGCAGCGACAGATGCGTCGAGGCGGCCCACACCACCGGGCCGGTGCAGTCGTGCGGCGCGACCGGCAGCTGCCAGGCGTCGGCCATGGCCGCGATCTTGCGCGCTTCGGTCAGCCCGCCGCACCAGCTCAGGTCGAGCATGACCACGCCGGCCACGCCCGTTTGCAGGTAGTCCTTGAAGCCCCACTTGTAGCTGAGCGTTTCGCTGGCGCAGATCAGGGCTTCGCAATCCTTCGCATACTGCCGCAGCAGGTCGAGCGAGTCCATGCGGATGGCGTCCTCGTGCCAAAACGTGTTGAACGGCTTCAGCGCTCGCGCGATCTTGCGGGCCATCGGCAGGCGCCACAGACTGTGGAATTCCACCATGATGTCCATGCGATCGCCGACCGCGTCGCGAATCTTGCGGAACGGCTCCAGCCCAGCGTCCAGTTCGGCGTTGCTGATGTACTGGCCATGGCTGGCTTCCGCGGCCCGGTCGAACGGCCAGATCTTCATGGCCGTGACGCCCTCCGACAGCAGCGAGAGCGCCAACTCGTCGGCGTGCAGCAGGAATCCCTGCAGGTCTTCGTACGGTCCCTGGGCATTGCCGAGCCCCCAGTTCGACGAGGTCTGGTTCGCATCGCTGCGGATGTACTGGTAGCCGGCGCAGGTGTTGTAGATGCGGATCGCATCGCGGCTCTTGCCACCCAGTGCCGTGTGCAGCGGCATGCCGGCGGCCTGGCCGAACAGATCCCACAGGGCGATGTCCACGGCCGAATTACCGCGGGTCTCGACACCGGAGCCGCGCCAGCCCAGGTAGCCGGTAAGGTCGCGGTTGCGCGCCTCGATCGCCAGCGGGTCCTGCCCTTTCAAGCGCGGTGCCGCCCATTCGTGAAGGTAGGCCTCCACCGCCTGCGCGCCCATGAAGGTTTCGCCCAGGCCCACCAGGCCTTCGTCGGTGTGAAGCCGGACCCACAGGATGTTTGGGAATTCCCCCAGGCGCAGTGTTTCCAGGTGGGTGATCTTCATTCGGCCCTCCCTGCCGCTGCCCGCCGCTTCAGTACGTGCGCGGCGCCGTGTGCACGCCCGAGGCCGAGCTTTCGCTGCGCAACTCGCGCGCTACACGGTCCATCATGGGGGCAAGCACGTTCCAGCGCACGGCGCGCGCCAGTCGCGGATGCGAGGCCTGCCACGCCGCAGACGCGAGCAATTGCATCGGATCGTGGAAGGTGCCCAGCTCTGCGATGACCATCGGGTCTTCCTCGGCGGGCACCCCGGCCAGGAAGGCATCGCCGGCGGCACCCCAGATCGTGTGGCCACTGCGGTGGATGCCATAGCCCCACTCCCAGCCATGCTCGTCCAGGCGGCTGCGGGCGCCCGCCATGTAGGCGGCATCGAAAATATAGGTATCGGTGCGCATCCAGCTGCCATTGAGCCAGACCTCGGCGATCGGGCGGCCCGCCGAGGCGATGTTCGAGGTGAGTCCCCGAAGGATTTCCCCGCGGACCTCGACATAGCGCAGCCGCGCTGGAATATCGCTCACCCTCAGCAGCGCCACGAGCACCGTCGCCTTGTCGTCCGCGTCCCCGCGGCCGGCTTCGATCACCTCGCGCGGCGTGCGCAGGCGCAACTTGAGCGGCTTGGAGAAAGCCAGCCGCTTGACGAAGCCATAGATGGCCAACGCCTTTTCGCGCTCGCTCTTGCACAGCTGCGTGAGCGCATGCGCGCGAAGGCGCAGCTTGGGGTCTTCCAGATCCAGCAGGTCGGTGGAAGCGAGCCAGTGCCAGGGATGATCGGCTTGCGGCGCTCCTTCCCGGCCATGCGATTCGAACGTGTCCGCCACGGGGTCGACTCTCTAACGGCAGGTTCCGGGCCGGCGGATGCCGGGCCCGGGCTGTCCGCGTGCCCCGCGCTGACGCACGGGGGTGACGGATCTTGTATATACAAATTCTAACGCTCACTGCCGCTGCTGCCGCCCCGGGTCGGGCAGGTGTTGGTTTTTAGCCGCCGCGCGCCTTCTTCAGGGCGTCCAGCACGGTGTTGACCGCCTCCGCGCCAATGGTGGGCACGTTCTTGTCGTACACGGGCTTGACTTTCTCGAACATGCGGCGCTGTTCGGCGGGGGCGATGTCGTTGACCTGCATGCCCTTGGCCTTGAGGCTGGCCAGCGACTTCTCGTTCAGGCTGCGGTTGGCCGCGCGCTGAACCTTCTGGCCTTCCTTGGCCGCTTCACGCAGCACGGCCTGCTCCTGCGGGCTCAGCTGGTCCCACAGCTTCTTGCTGTACAGCACCAGGAATGGCGTGTAGGCATGCCGCGTGACGGACAGGTATTTCTGGACTTCGTTGAACTTGGAAGTCTCGATGGTGACGAAAGGGTTTTCCTGGCCGTCGATGGTCTTGGTCTCCAGCGCCGTGAAGACTTCCCCGAAAGCCATGGGCACCGCATTCGTGCCCAGAGTCTTGAAGGTGTCGAGGAAGATGTTGTTCTGCATCACGCGCACTTTGACGCCGTCGAAATCCTCGACCTTGGCGACGGCGCGCTTGCTGTTCGTCAGATTGCGGAAGCCGTTTTCCCAGTACGCCAGATTGACCAGCCCGGCCTCTTCCAGCTTCTTGTTGAAGTACAGGCCGGCCGGGCCGTCGAGCACGGCGTCGGC